>CAYSMR010000105.1:0-6684 GCA_964432195.1 uncultured Zetaproteobacteria bacterium
TGAGCATTTCTACGGACAACAAAAACTGTAAACAACGCGATGATTTCTAACACATGAGCGTTAATGCAAGTGGAATATCATAGGCGGGAACATCCCATGCGCTGACGCCGAGAATGATCTGCGGCGACAGGCCCTGCTTTGCGAGATAGCGCTCGTCGGTTGCCGGCAGCGATGCCAGATGCGCGCCGGACGAATAGCCGAGCAGTACAAATGCATCCGGCCGGGCATGATAGCGCTGATGATGCCTGCTCAGCCATTTCATCGAGCGGGCGATATCATCCAGCATATCCCGGTAATTGACCCTGGAGTTACGTGTTTTTTCGATCAGGCGGAAATTCATGCAGGCTACGACAAAGCCGCTGTTCAGAAACGAATTCACCAGTTCGGGATGCAGGCGGATATTCGACTTGTCGCCGGCCACCCAGTCGCCGCCGTGGGCAAACAGCAGGACCGGCCGGAACGCGTTAATATTTGCACTGCTGCAGCAGTTGCCACAAACGCTCGCCGATCGGCCCCATCGCTTCGCCGGCGCGGCGGAACAGGTACATGTCGATCCGGACCGGTTCCAGCTGCGGCCCGGAGAGAGCCAGCAGGCGGCCGTCGGCCAGTTCGTCGGCGACGCGGTGGCGCGGCATGCGACCCCAGCCGCTGCCGGAGAGAATCATCCGTTTCTTCATATCGAAATCGTTGACCAGCCACTGCGATGCGCCTTCGAGCAGGCCGGCGCTCTGTTTCGGGCTGTGGCGGCTGGTATCGCGCACGACGATCTGTACATGGCGATCCAGATCGTCGGCGCGGATCTCGGGATAGCACGCTGCCAGCGGAAACGCCGGCGAGATGACGCTGACCATCTCGGTCGAACTCAGGCGTGCCTCTTCGGTATGATCGACCGGCATATAGCGCTCGGCGATGGCGAAATCGACACTCTTCTCCTGCAACCGTTCCAGCGTGCCGCCCATATTCTCGATCTGCAGCCGCATGCGCGTGGCCGGGAAGGCTGCGGAGATTTTCCGGATCACATCCAGCACCTGCTCGACCGGCGCGATCGCGCTCAGGGCAATCGACAGCTCGGTCTCCTCGCCCTCGGCGAAGCGGCTCGCGATATCGGTCAGCTCCGCGCTGCGCGAGAGAATGCTGCTGGCCTTGGCATAGATCACCTGCCCTTCGCCGGTCAGCGTCGGCCGGTAGCCGCTGCGGTCGAACAGCTGGATGCCGAGCTCCTGCTCCAGATTCCGGATGGCGATGCTGACCGAGGACTGGCTGCGGAACAGCGATTCGGCTGCGGCGCGAAAACCGCCCCGCTCGACGACGGCGCACAGGCTGCGTAGTTGATCGAGTGTCATGCAGCAGAGCGTAGATGATATGTTTATCTGATCAAGTCTATCGATTTTTTATGCTTTTTATAAATCAACCCTGCGGCAAGTATTAACCTCGACGGCTGACGGGCAGGCGCCGTCAACAACCAGCGCGATAATCGAAAGAACAGGAGAGCAAGTAGATGCTGCGCAATACGGACTCATCCTATGGTCTGGTATCGATCGTTATGCACTGGCTGATGGCGGCGGCACTGTTCGGTATGTTTGCGCTGGGCTACTGGATGACGACGCTCTCCTATTATGACCGCTGGTATCACGACGCACCCGCGATTCACAAGGGCATCGGCATCCTGCTATTGCTGCTGCTGGTTGTCCGGCTGCTGTGGCGTTGGAGCAATCCGCGCCCGGTACTGATCGGGCGGCGATGGGAACAGAGGCTCGCATTGGGCGTGCATCGGCTGCATTATCTGCTGATGTTTGCGGTGATGATCAGCGGCTACCTGATCCCGACGGCCGAGGGCGTCGGGATTGATGTGTTCGGCCGGTTTACGATGCCGGCGACGCTGAGTTTCGACAAGCAGCAGGCGGACCTGATCGGGCAGATCCACCGGCTGGTGGCCTGGGCGATGATCGGGCTGGCCGGGTTGCATGCGGCGGCAGCGCTGAAGCACCATGTGATCGACCGGGATGCAACGCTGATGCGCATGCTGGGAGTCAATTTACGGACCAAAGGGGGAACAGAATGAAACTGAAGATATGGATCGCGCCGGCCCTGCTGGCGCTGACTTGGGTCATGCCGGCGCAGGCCGAGCAATATGATATCGATATCAAGGGGCAACACGCCTTTATCCAGTTCAAGGTGAAGCATCTGGGCTATAGCTGGCTGCTCGGTTCGTTCCGCAAATTCGACGGCCACTTCTCCTATGATGAGCGCAAGCCGGAGACCAACAGCGTTTCGGTTACGATCGAAACAGCCAGTCTCGATACCAACCATGCCGAGCGTAACAAGCATCTGCGCAGCGCTGACTTCTTCGATGTCGCCAACTATCCGACCGCGACCTTTGTCAGCACCGCCTATGAACCGACCGGCAAGCATACCGGCGTGTTGAAGGGCAGGCTGACGCTGCATGGGGTTACCAGAGAGATTGCCATCGATGTGACGCAGATCGGGGCCGGGCCTGATCCGTGGGGCGGCTACCGGCGCGGATTTGAAGGGCATACGACGCTGCATCTGTCGGATTATAAAATGAAGAAGAGCGGCATGCTCGGGGCCGTCGCCGAAAATGTGGAGATTTTCCTGTCGATCGAAGGCGTGCGCACCAAGCTGTTTTGACGGGCGATATGACGGAGGACGTATGATGAAGCAAACGATTATGATCACTGCGGCGCTGCTGGCCTGCGCGGCCACGCCGGCGCTGGCCGAAAGGATGGGGCATCACGGCGGCATGCACCACTGGCTCAGGCAGGCCGACAGCAACCACGATGGCAAAACGACCAAAGCCGAATTTCTGGCGGCGGCGCAGCAACGGGCGCTTAGGCGCTTTGAGCATATGGACGCCAACGGCGACGGCGTACTGGATGAGCGGGATCATCAGGCTCGGTTTGATAAGATGGACGCAAATCACGATAATATGATCAGCCGGGATGAATTCACAGCGTTTCACAAGCGGATGCGCCAGCAGCATCGTCGGCAGGGAGGAGCAGATGAGTAAAGCGCAAATCGCGGCCAAAGAGCCGGCTATTCTGCGGCTGGAGGCGGGCACCTATCACTGGTGCGCCTGCGGCAAATCAAAGAACCAGCCGTTCTGCGATGGTTCGCACGAGGGTAGCGAATTCAGTCCGAAAACATTTGAAATCACCAGTACGCGCAATGTGGCATTGTGCCAGTGCAAGCAGACCCGCAATCCGCCGTTTTGCGACGGCACGCATGTGGAGCTCTGAGGCGGGCATCGCGCGCGTATCGCGAAGATTACTGAAAAGGATGTGACGATATGGCTCAACAACGCATGAATGTGCAGGCGCCGATCGAACGGTTGTTTGCCGAGCGCTGGAGTACGCGCGCTTTTGATCCGGACAAGCCGGTCACGACGGACCTGATCGCCGCCTGTCTGGAGGCGGCGCGCTGGGCGCCCTCCTGTTTCGGCGAGCAGCCATGGCGCTATATCGTCGCCGACCGCTTTCGCGACCGGGCGCAGTGGCAGGCTGTGCTGGCGACGCTGGCGGAGAAGAACCGGCAGTGGGCGCAGCGCGCGCCGCTGCTGATTGTCACGGCTGCGCTGCCGGCCTTCAGTCATAACGGCGCGGCGAATCGCTGGGCCGAATATGATCTCGGTCAGGCCTCGATCTGTCTCTGTCTGCAGGCGCATGCGCTGGGGCTGGCGACGCACCAGATGGGCGGCTTCGATGCCGCGGCGCTGGCGCAGGCAATAGCCCTGTCCGATGCCTTGCGCGACGACATCAGCCTGATGAGCGTGATTGCCCTCGGTTATGACGGCGATGCATCACTGCTCGATGCGGACCTGCGCGCGCTGGAGAATGAGCCCCGATCGCGCAAGCCCCTCTCCGAACTGGTCCACGATGGGCAGTGGGGGGCGCCGTGGCAGCCGCCGGCGGCTGCCGGCTGGGAGGCGCGTTATCAGGAGACAGCGATCGAGCGGCTGCCGTGGTATCACAGCGGTCTGGACAGTGATATCGGCCGCGCTCTGCGTCATTACCGGATTGAGGGCGGTACGGCGCTCGATATCGGTTGCGGACCGGGTACGCAGGCCGTGGCGCTGGCTGTGCTCGGCTTTGATGTGACCGCGACCGATTTGTCGCCGAGTGCCGTTGCGTCGGCGCGTCTGCTGGCCGAGGCAGAGCAGGCATCGATCCGCTTTGTTGTTGATGATATCCTGAACAGCTGCCTCTCCAGGCCGTTTGATCTGATTGTTGATCGCGGCGTATTCCACTGCTTTGCCGATGCAGCCGATCAGCAGGCCTATCTGGGCGGCGTGAAACGGCTGCTCAGGCCGGACGGCATGCTGCTGCTCAAATGTTTCCACCGCGACGAGACGCGCGAGCAGGGGCCTCCGGGGCGTTACGCGGCCGATGATATCCGCCGCCTGTTCGCTGACGGCTTCAGGCTGGTGGAGGCGCAGGAGTCGCGTTTTATCTCTCCGTCGCAGACCGATGCGCCGAAAGCGCTGTTCTGCGTCCTGCAGCGGGCGGAGTCGTGATGGCGGTGCTGCGCTGATGGGCATGCTGATTGATGGTGTCTGGGAGACGGATGACGGCAAATGGGCTGCGCGGGACGGCGCATTCCACCGCGCCCCTGCGCAGTTTGGCAGTGCCGGGCCGGTTGCAGCCGAGGCCGATCGCTATCACCTCTATGTCAGTCTGGCCTGTCCGTGGGCGCATCGTACGTTGATCATGCGCCGGCTGAAGGGGCTGGAGTCCGTCATTCCCGTGTCGGTTGCGCATCCGCATATGCTGGAGGCCGGCTGGGAGTTCAGGCTTGAGCCGGAGCCGCTCTACGGATATAGCCGTGCCTATCAACTCTATGTCAGGGCCGATGCGCACTATAGCGGGCGGGTTACGGTGCCGATCCTCTGGGACAGGCAGGCGGAGACAATCGTCTGTAACGAGTCGGCCGAGATTATTCGCATCTTCAACAGCGCGTTCGACGCGTTGACCGGCAACCGGGATGACTATTATCCCGGGCCGCTGCGCGCAGAAATCGACGAGATCAATGCGTTTGTATACGCGCATATCAACAACGGTGTCTATCGCTGCGGCTTTGCTACGGCACAGGCCGCCTATGATGAGGCATATGATGCGCTATTTGTCGCCCTCGATGAGATCGAACAGCGGCTGGCCGGGCGCGACTGGCTCGTCGGGGCGCGGCTGACAGAGGCCGATATCCGGCTTTATACGACGCTGATCCGTTTCGATCCGGTCTATTACAGCCATTTCAAATGCAATCGCAATCGCATTGCCGATATGCCGAATCTCTGGCGCTATCTGAAACGGCTCTATGCGATACCGGCTTTTCGCGATACGACCGATTTCGATCATATCAAGCAGCATTATTACTACAGCCACGCATCGATCAATCCGACGCGCATCGTGCCCAAGGGGCCGTTGCTGGCGCTGCAGTAACGGGAAAGAAAGCCTGTCGGGCAAACCGCAGCGCTGCCCAAAGCGTCGCGGCGACGCTCAACACTGATCCGGCGTCGGATGCGATGGCGCCGGGCTGATCAGGGAGGATCATGTATGAGCCTGCAACGTATTGCCGCCCGAACAGTGCCGGAGGGCGATGGTCTTACAGTCCGGCGACTGATGCCGGTGCACGGGCTGCGTCATTTCGATCCGTTTGTGCTCTGGGATCATTTCGATATTGCCGGAGCCGGCTTCCCCGATCATCCGCACCGGGGCTTTGAAGCGATCACCTATCTGTTCGATGGCGCGATGCGCCATAGCGATAATCTGGGGCATGCGGGTGTGGTGCGTCGCGGCGGAGCGCAACGCTTCACAGCCGGGCGCGGCATGATTCATTCGGAGATGCCGGTGGGGCACGCGGCCGGCATCCAGCTCTGGATCAATCTGCCTGCAAGGCTCAAGCAGGTCGCGCCTGCATATCAGCAGGTGGATGCTGACGGGATGCCTGAAACGAGGCGCGGCGGAGTGAGTGTGCGCCATATTGTCGGCGAATGCGGCGCGATCCGCCTGCGTAGTCATGTTGAATATCTCGATGTGACGCTGACGGAACAGTCGGTGTGGCAACGGGCGATCCCTGTCGGCTGGCGCGGCCTGATTTATATGGTTTCGGGGCATGTGACCGTCGGCGGGATGGCGCTCGCCGAAGGAGAGGCGCTGTTGATCGAGGATGAACCGGAACTGACATTGTCGGCGTCGGCGGATAGCCGCCTGATGTGGTGTATCGGCCGCCCACACCGCGAGCCGATCCGCCAGCACGGCCCGTTTGTCGATTGACGTGTAAAAAGAAAGCGCCGCCCTTCACCTGCCAGGGATTACGTCCCCGGTAGCCTCTTTATACAAGGAGAGCGCGGGCTGGAATCAGATCCGGACAGGTATGTGCCGGGCGCCGAATGCGCCGCGGAATGCATCGAAGCGGCCGGGGATGCGATAGCCGCAGTGGATACAGCAGCCGTGCTCATCGAGCCGGTACTCGAGAATCTCATACCAGTCGCGCGCAATCACCGTCGCGCCGCAGCCGGGGCAGCAGGTCGCGTCGCCGCGACGAGCATGGATATTGCCGGTATAGACATAGTGCAGGCCGGCTTTCAGGCCGATATCGCGCGCACGCGCCAGCGTCGTGGCCGGCGTCGGTGGCAGGTCGGTCATTTTCCAGTCGGGGTGGAAGGCCGTG
>CAYSMR010000106.1:0-6653 GCA_964432195.1 uncultured Zetaproteobacteria bacterium
AGCATCGCATTTAGTGCCTGAAAGTTGCTAATGCGGATATTGCCCCGGGCGCGGGCGCGGGCGCGGGCGCGGGCGCGGGCGCGGGCGCGGGGCAATAAGTGAGCGATTTCATTAAATTGAGAACGTGTTAACCGCATGAAACAATTATACATATTTCAATTAATGTTAACAAATCCTAATCAGTTGGCCTGCTTTCAAATTCAGTCGTATTGGCAGTTTTCGGGTGGATTTCTCCCTCAAACTGCCAGCCTCTTTCTGAGCATGTAGATGTTTGCCAGAGCCATAAGCATATTCACCTGCGAAGCATTCTTGGCCAGCCCGCGGTAACGGGTTTTCTCAAACCCAAACTGTCGCTTGATCACACGGAAAATATGCTCAACCCGTGAGCGTACTGATGAATGCTTGCGATTACGTCGCCGTTGGCTGCTGGACAGATTCTTCTTCTTTTTTCGCTTGTCATTTACACACCAACGTATGCCAAGGCGGCGAGCCCCTCTTTTATATGTATCACTGGTGTAACCCGCATCAGCAAATACCACTTCGTCCTCAGTCCGTAGCAGTTTGGGTAGCTCATCAATATCAGCCCTGTTGGCCGGGGGTAACCGTGACGCTGTGCACCGCACCGGAATTCACATCAGCCCCAAGATGAACTTTCATACCAAAATACCATTGATTGCCTTTCCTGCTCTGGTGCATCTCAGGGTCACGCGTGCCGCTACTGTTCTTCGTTGAACTCGGAGCATGAATGATCGTGGCATCGACCATGCTGCCCCTGGAGACCTGTATGCCACACTGCTCGAGGTGTCTGTTCGTCACTTTCAGCACTTCTGCTGTCAAATCATGTTTCTCCAGCAAATGCCTGAATTTCAGTATGGTACTTTCATCAGGAAGATCATCAGTGACACGGGAATAGCCTGCGAAGCGACGGAGGCTTTCAACCTCATACAACGCATCTTCCATCTGACACTCTGAATAGTTGAACCACTGCTGCATACAGTGAATTCGCAACATACCTTTTGGCTGACGACCTATGCCACCAGAGCGTGGATAGTGTGGTTCAATCACCTGATACAGTTCTGACCAGGGCATCACTGATTCCATCTCCTCCAGAAACAGTTTCCGACGGGTTTTGCGCTTCTTTGACTGATATTCTAACTCTGAAAAGCTGCCTTGCATCGAAATACCCCCATGGCTCTCATGCAGCATTTTACAGGCCAGAGGGAATTAATCAGCGCTTCCGCGCCGGTTATGGATGCTGCCATCAGACCGCGACCTTATGCGGCGACAGATGAAGGCAGCGTCAGCACCTCTGCAAGCTAACCGCCCAGCGCCCGTGTTGCGCTCTCGATCTCACGCTCCAGCCGCTGCATCAGCTCCCCCCGCTTAAGTCGGGCGATCTCGTCAGACGGAATATAGGGCAAAAAGCGGAACGTGATCGTGCCGGGACGCTTGATAAAGCCACGCTTGGGCCACAGCGCGCCGGCATTATGGGCCATCGGCAGAATGCCGACGCCGGCATTATGGGCCAGAATCACGCCGCCGGGCTGATAGTTGCCGGTCTCCCCGACCGATGAGCGCGTCCCCTCGGGAAAAATCACGACCCAGCGCCCGGCTGCCAGCCGCTGCACACCGTCCTTCATCACCTGCTTGATCGCCTCGCGCGGCGATCCGCGATGGATGCCAATCGTTCCCATCAATGCCAGCGCCCAGCCGAAGAACGGGATATAGAACAGTTCACGCTTGAGGATCCAGGTATAGGGCGGCACCAGAATCGGCATCGCGACCGTCTCTGCCGCTGACTGATGTTTGGCCATGACGACACAGGGGTGATCGGGGAAATGCTCCCGTCCCTCGATCTCGATACGGATACCGCAGAGCAGGCGCAACAGCGCAAAGGTCGCCGCCGACCAGCCGCGAGCCCAGAACCACGATGCGGCAAAGCCGAACGGCCTGAACAGAATCACCAGCAGCGAAAAGACCAGCGTCAACAGTATGAAGCAGAGATTGAACAGCGCCGAACGGATCAACAGCATGCGCCCTCCCCGTCCAGGATCATCTCCACCGCCGCAGCCAGGTCGGGCACGGCAACAATATCGGACTGAATGCTGCGCGCCTGCGCCAGAATCGCCGCCGCATCGCCGTAACCGCTCTGCACCAGCATCGCCGGTACGCCAGCAGCATGGGCCGCCCGCACATCGCGCAGCGAATCGCCGACAAACAGCGACGTCTCAGGCTGCTTCATCTCCAGCGCGCGCAATGTATCGAGCACCATGCCCGGTTTCGGCTTGCGGCAGGCGCAATCGTCATCCGGCCCGTGCGGACAGTAGGCGACATGCGCAATAAAACCGCCGGCCTGCTCGATCGTCAGCATCATTTTGGCGTGGATCGCGTTAAAGGTCTGCTGATCTAGCATACCGCGTGCCAGCGCTGACTGGTTGCTGACAATCGCGACCGGGATGCCGGCGCGGCTCAGCCGCGCAATCGCAGCCAGCGAACCGGGTACCGGTCGCCACTGCTCCGGGCTGAGGATATAATCGGGCGAATCCACATTGATAACGCCGTCGCGATCCAACAGCACCGCCGCCGGCAGGCAAGCGGACACCGCGCTACTCCTGAGCGCTCAGCCAGCGTTCGGCATCAAGCGCAGCCTTGCACCCCTCGCCGGCCGATGTCACCGCCTGGCGATAAACCGGATCGGCAACATCGCCGGCAGCGAATACGCCCTCGATCGACGTGGCCGTGCTCTTGCCCTTCGTGATCAGATAACCGGTCTCGTCCATCTCCAGCTGGCCGCCGAGAAAATCGGTATTCGGCTTGTGTCCGATCGCGATAAACACGCCGTGAACCGGCAGGTCGCGGATCGAACCGTCCACGGTCGATTTCAGCCGGATGCCGGTTACGCCCGAATCGTCGCCGAGTATCTCCTCTGTCACGCTGTTCCACGCCACCTCGATATTCTCGGTCGCCAGCAGCTTGTCCTGCATAATCGGTTCGGCGCGCAGCGCATCACGGCGATGCACCAGCGTTACCTTGTTGCAGAGATTGGCCAGATAGATCGCCTCCTCGACCGCCGTATCGCCGCCGCCGACGACGGCCACATCCTTGCCGCGATAGAAGAAACCGTCGCAGGTCGCACAGGCCGATACGCCGCGTCCGGCGAACTCCTCCTCACTCGGCAGACCAAGATACTTGGCCGATGCGCCGGTAGCAATAATCAGCGCGTCACAGGTATAGACGCCATCATCGCCGGTCAGCGCAAACGGCCGCTTGGACAGATCGGCTTCATTGATATGGTCCCAGATGATCTCGGTGCCGAAACGCTCGGCCTGCGCCTTGAAATCCTCCATCATCTGCGGCCCCTGCACGCCATCCCTGTATCCCGGATAGTTATCGACATCGGTCGTCGTCGTCAGCTGGCCGCCGGCCTGATGGCCCTGAATTACAACCGGTTTCAGATTGGCGCGGGCTGCATAGATCGCCGCGGTATAGCCGGCAGGGCCGGAGCCCAGAATAATCAGATGATGGTGTTTGGCGTCGGACATATCTCTCTCCACAAAAAAAGTTATGGAAAGCTAGCGCCGGCCTCCCGAATCGCAATCCCGGTGTGCCATTTCAGCCACGGCGGTGTTTTTTTTCATTGAACCTGCCGGAACTCGCTGCTAGAAAGCGCCACCTTCCGGAACAGGGGGCGATTAGCTCAGCGGGAGAGCACTGCCTTCACACGGCAGGGGTCAGTGGTTCGATCCCACTATCGCCCACCATTTCCCTGTTTCACACGCCTATCCAGACTCTCTTTGAAACGCACTGAACACGGCATTGGCAGAGCGGCCGGACCGGCTATACTGCCGCCATGCGACTGATCATGCTCGATACCGAAACTACCGGACTCTCCCCGCTCAACGGCGATCGCATGGTCGAGATCGGCGCGATCGAGGTACTTAACCGCAAGGTGCTCTCCGGAGACAAGCATGTGTTCCACCACTATATCAATCCGGAACGCGATATCCCGGCCGAAGTGGTGCGAATCCACGGCATTGATAACAAAAAGGTCAAAGGCAAGCCGACATTCAAGGAGATTGCGCAGGATTTCCTCGATTTTATCGACGGCGCGACGCTGGTGATTCACAACGCATCATTCGATCTGGGCTTCATAATGCATGAACTGCGTCTAAATGGCTTTGCCAGCATCGAGCAGATACCGGTCATCGATACACTGGCCTTCGCCCGCAAGAAGCATCCGCATCAGAAAAACAATCTCGATGCACTCTGCGATCGCTACAATATCGATCGTGGCATGCGCGAACTGCACGGCGCGCTGCTCGACTCGGAGCTGCTGGCCGAGGTCTATCTGGCCATGACCGGCGGTCGCCAGTTTTCTCTCGGCATGGATATACCCAGCCAGCCGGCCGCAAGCTTTGTGCAGCTGCCCGAACAGTCGCGCGGGCGCGATGAGCAGGCCGAAACTGCGACTCTGATGAAGCGCTCTCTGCCGCCGATCTCCAATGACGAACATCAGGCCCATATCTCCATGCTGCGCCGGATTCATCAGGAGAGCCAAGGCCAGACCATCTGGCAGATACCGGAGCTCGCAGAAGCCGGCTGAGCGGTCTATGCTTCGCCGCCGAACGCATTGCGGGTGTAGTTCAATGGTAGAACGGCAGCTTCCCAAGCTGCATACGAGGGTTCGATTCCCTTCACCCGCTCCATTTTTTATGCCAAGCTGCGATCTTCCATGAACCTGTCACCTGCCAGCAATCAGCCTCATCTCCTTGAACTGCGCGACCCGACGACTGCGCTGCAGGCCCGGGGCGGCGAAATCATCCTGCTGACAGGCGACAGCGGCAGCGGCAAGAGCCTGTGGCTGCAGCGGCTGGCCGGCCTGAGCGAACTGCCGGAGCAGAGCAGCGTTACGCTGGACGGCGCGGATACGAAGCGGCACTGCGTGCGCATGCTGTTCGACCGCTGGCCCTGTCTCTGGCTGGGTCAGCATGTCGGTGAGGAGCTCGCATTCGGCCTCGATGCGCAGCCCGAAACGAAACAGCTGACAGAGATGCTGGCCCAGTGGCGGCTCGCCGGCGTCGCGCTCGACCATGATCCACAACAGCTGAACCGACTGCTGGCGCTGCGCCTGAATCTGGCCGCAACCGCGCTGGCCGCGCCGGTGCTGACACTGCTGGATAATCCGACAGCCGCCCTCAGCTCGACCGATGCCGATGCCGTGATCCGTGATATTGCCGACTGGGTCGTCCGCTCCAATACAATCATGGTCGTCGCATGCAATCGCTGGCATGATTGGCGCTCCGACGCATCGCAGGTCTGGCATGTCAGCGCCCCGGACGCGCTGCCACGGATGAAGGATCAGGCATGACAGATATGGTTCAGTTTTCATTCGCATTAAGTCCACGCATGCGCGCGTTCATTGAACTGCGCGACGCGCTGAGCTGCCTGGAACAGGCCTGCGTCAACCAGCAGGCCGTCAACTGGCTACATGCCGCCTGTGATCTGCGCGCATCATTGCTCGGCGAACAGGGACGCAAGGGCGCGGTTGCCGAAATCATCGCCCTGTTCACCGAACTGAAACTCTATCTAAAAAACCTCTGCGATGATGCGCCGCAATATCTCGAAAATATTCAGCAGGCCTGCGATCATATCGACCGGCTGATCGAACAACTGCAACCGGGCATGCCGGAGGCGTGCAACTATCTGGCCAAGGATGCCCTGCTCAACGCCTACCTGAATGCCCAGAAAAAGCATGACTGGCTCGGCCACAAACTCTGCATGCAACAGAGTATCCGCGCGATCTGGAACAACTCCGACAGCCGCACTCTGCCACTGCATCAGGCACTGACACCGCTATGCAGCGCGGTCGATACGCTTGACCACATGCTCAACGACTTCGTCGGCTGGGAGAAGTGCATTGCCAGCGGCGGCAGCGGTCACATCACGCCGGAGCGAGGCAAGTCATTCGGTCTGCTGATCATCGCGCTGCCGACCGATGCCGTTGCCGAAGGGATTATTCCGGATATTTCAGGCAACCGGTTAGCCATCCGGCTGCGTTTCCAGCAGTGGCGCGCAGGCCACGCAGCCTGTGATTACAACGAGGATATCCCGTACGCGATGATGCTCGTACCGGTCGGCTGCCAGTAGATGAACGGCGCGCAACACAGCCACATCCAGTTCCGCTGCCCGGTATGCAAAAAGGCAGTCGCCCGCGATGCCGAAGACTTCCCGTTCTGCAGCGAACGTTGCCGGATCATTGATCTCGGATGCTGGGCATCGGAGGAGTATCGCGTTGCCGGGGATCCGGTCCATATCGATCACGATATGGACAGCGAATAGCCCTGCTGCCCGAACCGCGTCAATGCGGCTGATCCTCGCCTCGACATCCAGCTACCGCGGCGCATTGCTGGCCAGACTGCGGCTGACGTTTGAGCAGATAGCCCCGGCCTTTGACGAAGCACACCCCGGCAGCATGGATCCGGATGCGCTGGTGCGGTTCAATACGCTCGGCAAGGCCGCCAGCGTGCTCGATCTGCATCCCGGTGCGTTGGTGATCGCATCCGATCAGCTCGCCGTCTGCAGGGATCGCGTGCTGGGCAAGCCGGGCAGCATCGAACGGGCCTGCGAACAACTGCATCTACTCTCCGGCAACA
>CAYSMR010000107.1:0-6620 GCA_964432195.1 uncultured Zetaproteobacteria bacterium
CCTCATACCATGCCGCCACTTTCAGGCTCATTTATGGATTGGAAAATACTGCCGGCTGCATTAACGCTGGCTTCGCGATAGAGTGCCGCAATGACCTCTCACCTGACCCCGGATGATCTGGCCGACTGGTTTGCGCTCGGCAGCAAACCGCGCGAGCAGTGGCTCATCGGCACCGAACACGAGAAAATCGGTTTCTGCATGGATACGCTCCGTCCGATCCCTTACGAGGGCGCGCGCAGCATTCGCGCGCTGCTGGAGCTGCTTGTGCAGCGGGGCTGGCAGCCGGTCTTGGAAAACGGCAATCTTATTGCGCTGAAGAGAGAGGGCGCATCGGTGACGCTGGAGCCGGGCGGACAACTGGAGCTCTCCGGCGCGCCGCTGGCGACGATCCACGAGACCTGCCGCGAAACCACCGACTACCACAAACTGGTGCGCACGATTTCGGATGAATTGCGCATCGGCTTTCTGGCGCTCGGCTTTCAGCCCAAGTGGCGACAGGACGAGATCCCGTGGATGCCGAAGGCGCGCTATGCGGTCATGCGCAACTATATGCCGCAGGTCGGTCGCGGCGGGCTGGACATGATGACGCGCACGGCCACCGTACAGGCCAATCTCGATTTCGGCTCCGAGGCCGACATGGCCCGCAAGATGCGCATCGCGCTCTGCCTGCAGCCGCTGGTGACGGCGCTCTACGCCGCCAGCCCGTTCGAACACGGCAAGCCCTCCGGCCTCCTCTCCCGCCGCGCGGCCTGCTGGCTGGATACCGATCCGAAACGCACCGGCGTGCCGGCCTGCGTGTTCGACGATGATTTCGGTTTCGCCTCTTATACCGAGTGGGCTTTGGATGCGCCGATGTATTTCGTCATGCGCGACAATCGTTTTGTAGATTGCGCCGGCAGCAGTTTCCGCGATTTCATGGCCGGCAAGCTGCCGCAACTGCCCGGCGAACGACCGAGCATGGACGATTGGGAGCTGCACATCTCGACCCTCTTCCCCGATGTCCGGCTCAAGCAGTATCTGGAGATGCGCGGCGCCGACGCCGGCGCATGGCAGTGGATCTGTTCACTGCCGGCGCTCTGGAAAGGGCTGCTCTACGATGCCGAGGCCGAACATGCCGCATGGCAAATGATCGGCGACTGGACGCAGGCCGAGGTCTCGGCGCTGCGCGCGCAGGTACCGCGCACGGCGCTGCAGACCGACTTCCGCGACACGACCGTACTGCAACTGTGCGAACAGATGCTCGATATCGCACGATCAGGTCTGCAGCGCCTGCATGTCACCAATGCGGACGGTCAGGACGAGTCGCTCTTTCTCGCTCCGGCCATCCGGGCCGTCGAAACAGGCCGGACCCAGGCCGAACACTGGCTGGCCGCCTACCACGGCGAATGGCAGCAGAATATCGATCGCATCTTCATCGAGGCGATGCACCCCTGACGATACAGCCCCCCCTCACCACAGAGAACGCAGAGGAGAATCTATAGCCGGCATCCCCCGCCAACCCTGCCTTTCTACGCTGTGCTCTTCGCGCGCTCCGTGGTAAACACCTACGCTGCAATCAGTTCAATCGTATTGTCATCCGGATCACGGCAGAACAGAGCCCTGCGGCCCGATTTGCTGAGCGTATAATCCACTCCGGCCGCCTCCAGTCGCTGCCGGATCGCATCGAAAGCGTCACAGCAGAGCGCCACATGATTGTCGCGTCCGCCGTGCGTCGGCCGCTCGCAGCCGGCATAGGGGGTATCCAGCCGCATCAGATGGATCTGCTGGCCGCTTTCCAGCCCGTACCAGATGCCGTCGAACGATAGCTGCGGCCGCTCGATGCGGGAGAGACCCAGCAGCTGCTCGTAAAACAGCGCCGAACGCTGCAGGTCGGCCACGATCAGCCCGATATGCGCAATCTTCATACCCTCCCCCATAACCATGCCGCGCCGGCAAGCGCCGCGCCGTTCACCACCAGCCCGCCGCCGACGCCGGTGCCGAGAATCACGCCGAACAGGACCGACGCATCCGCGCCGGCGCCATCGACAGTCTCGGAGAGCGCAAAACAGTTGGCATCGTTGCTGATGCGGATCTCGCGATCGAGCAGTCGCTCGATATCCTGCTGCAGCGGCTGCCGTTCAGACAGGTCGAATTGCAGTTTTTCATCAACCCGTTCGCCAGCGACAGTGCGCCGGGCGTGCCGACACTGGCTCTCTCGCCCAGCTCCGCTTCAGCGTGCAGCACCATCTCCGCAATCAGCACCACGGTAACCCGAGAATCGCCGGCCGGCGTCGGCCGACGGAATCTCATGACCGCATCGCCGCGCTCGTCCAGCGCAATCAGTTCGGTTTTCGTGCCGCCCAGGTCGATGCCGATTCTCATGCTGCCAAGCTATTGACCGCCAACAGAAAATGCAAAACAGCACCGACTTCCAGGCTGTACCGCAGAGGACGCAGAGGAAAACGATGGAGGCGTATATGGCGTCTCTGTTCTGTATCCTTCCTTCGCGAGCTTCGTGGTAAATAGAATATGGATGAACCACAGAGGACACGAAGAGCACAGCGTAGAAAGGCCGGGTTGGCGAGAGGCGGATGCCGGCTGTGGTTTTCCCTCTGCGTCCCTTGCGGTGAAATGATTTTCGTTTTCGACATTGTCGAATGTTGCTCATGCTGCAACAATGCGCAGCATGACTACTGCACGGATTCTCGATGGCAAGGCACTGGCCGCGCGCATGCGCGCAACCCTGAGCGCGGAGGTCGCGGAACTGAGCGACAAACACGGACGCCCCCCCGGGCTGGCCGTGATTCTGGTCGGCGCCGACCCGGCCTCGCAGGTCTATGTGCGCAACAAGAAATCGGGCTGCGAGAAAACGGGCATCGCATCGTTCTCCTACGATCTGCCGGCCGACACGACCCAGCAGCACCTGCTCGGGCTGATCTCCGAACTCAATGCCGACCCGAAGGTGGACGGTATCCTCGTGCAGCTGCCGGTACCGGATCACATCAATCCCGATTCGCTGATCGAAGCGATCGATCCGGCCAAGGATGTCGATGGCTTCCATCCGTACAATGTCGGTCGGCTGGCTGCGCGCAAGCCGGCGCTGCGCTCCTGCACGCCGTACGGCTGCATGAAGCTGCTCGAGGAGACCGGGCTCGATCTGCACGGCAAGGAGTGCGTCGTCGTCGGCGCCTCGAATATTGTCGGCCGGCCGATGGCGCTGGAGCTGCTGCTGGCCGGCGCGACCGTGACCGTCGCGCACAAGTTTACGCGGGATTTACAAAGCCATGTCGAGCGCGCCGATATCGTCGTCGCCGCGGCCGGCAAGCAGGGGCTGATCCGGGGCGAGTGGATCAAGCAGGGCGCCACCGTCATCGATGTCGGCATTCACCGGCTGGAGGACGGCTCGCTGACCGGCGATGTCGAGTTTGGCGCAGCGGCCGAGCAGGCCGCATGGATCACGCCGGTGCCGGGCGGCGTCGGACCGATGACAATCACAATGCTGCTGGCCAATACCGTGCAGGCGTTCAAGGCGCATGTCGGCGATGCCTGAAGCAGCGGCAAGGAACACGCAATGACAGCACTGCGCAAAACGCCGCTGTTTGACGAACATGTCGCGCTGGGCGGCAGAATCGTGCCGTTTGCCGGCTACGAAATGCCGGTCCAGTATAAAAACGGCGCGCTGAAAGAGTACACATACGTGCGCGATGGCGGCGCGGGACTGTTCGATATCTCCCATATGGGTCAGGTGCGCGTCAGCGGGCCGGATGCGCTGGCCTTCCTGCAGCATGTCACGACCAATGATGTCGCAAAGCTGGCGTACGGTCAGGTGCACTACTCGGCGCTGCTCAACGACGCCGGTACATTCATCGACGACATCACAACCTACAAAATCGCCGATGACGAATACTATCTCTGCATCAATGCGGCCAACCGCAGCAAGGATGTCTCGCATCTGCAGCAGCAGGCTGCCGACTTCGACGTCCGCATCGCCGACGAATCCGATGCGACGACTCTGCTGGCGCTGCAGGGGGCTGCGGCCCAGAGCGCGCTGCAGCCGCTGGCCGATCGCGATCTGGAGCAGATCGGCTACTACCGTTTCGCGCAACTGCGCATCAACGGCGCAGAGGCACTGGTCTCGCGCACCGGCTACACCGGCGAGGACGGCTTCGAGATCTATATCCCCAATGCGGCTGCAGTCGATTTGTGGCGACAGCTGCTTGCCAACGGCGCCGAGCCGGTCGGGCTGGCCGCGCGCGACATGCTGCGCACCGAAATGGGCTATGCGCTCTACGGCCACGAAATCTCCGATGCGGTGACGCCGGTCGAGGCGAAACTGATGTGGATCACCAAGCTCGACAAGGGCGATTTCATCGGCCGCGATGCGGTTGTTGCGCGCAAGGCCGCCGCCCCGAAGATGCGCCTGATCGCGCT
This sequence comes from uncultured Zetaproteobacteria bacterium, assembly GCA_964432195.1. Lineage (GTDB taxonomy): Bacteria > Pseudomonadota > Zetaproteobacteria > Mariprofundales > Mariprofundaceae > Mariprofundus. Next base: position 4,411 of record CAYSMR010000107.1, read on the forward strand.
GAAGCTGACCGGTCGCGGCATCCCGCGCGAGCACTATGCCGTCTGCGTGGATGGCGAACGCAGCGGCGAGGTGACATCGGGCATGCATTCGCCGATGGCCGGCGGCGTTGCGCTGGCCTATGTAAAACCCGAACATGCGGATGCGGGCGCGCTGAGCGTGGAGATCCGCGGCAAACAGGTGCCGGCCGAGCGCGCAAGCCTGCCGTTCGTGCGCAGCAACGTGAGACGCTGAAACACTCTGGGAGAGAATCATGACAATTCCTGCTGATCTGAAATATACCAAGGACCACGAATGGGTGCGCATCGACGGCGATACCGCCACATTCGGCATCACCGACCATGCCCAGGAGGCGCTCGGCGACATCGTATTTGTCGAGCTGCCCGAGGTCGGCCGTACGGTTGCCGCCGGCGAGGCCTATGCCGTCGTCGAGTCGGTCAAGGCGGTCTCCGATGTCTATGCGCCGGTCGGTGGCGAGATTATCGAGGTCAACGATGAGCTCGAAGGAGAGCCTGAACTGGTCAATACCGATGCCTACGGGCGCGGCTGGATCGCCAGAGTCCGCATCGGCGACGGCCAGGTCGAGCTGATGAACGACGACGAGTACACAACCTTCCTCGAAGAGTAGCCTTACTGCGCGCGCCGAAGGCGCGAGAAACCCTACACTGCGTCATATCGACATGCGGCGGAGCGTCGCTAAGCTCTCCTTATCCACGACAAGGAGGCGGAATGGCGCAGCAGGCCCTGTTATTATCATTAGCGGAGATCCTGCCGCCGGACGCGCTACTCACATCCGAGGAGGCGCTCAGGCCCTACGAGTGCGACGGCCTGAGCATCTATCGCAACCTGCCGCTGGCGGTCGCCCTGCCCGCCGATATCGAACAGGCGCAGGCCGTGATCCGGGCCTGCAAACAACACAACGCGCCCGTCATTGCGCGCGGTGCCGGCACCGGCCTGGCCGGCGGCGCGATGCCGACGGCTGGCGCGATCGTGCTGTCGCTGGCGAAATTCAACCGGATCCTCGACATCGACCTCGATAACCGCACCGCAACCGTGCAGCCCGGCGTGCGCAATCTGGCCATCTCCGATGCGGTCGCCGCGCACGGCCTCTATTACGCGCCCGATCCCTCCTCGCAGATCGCCTGCACGATCGGCGGCAATGTCGCCGAGAACTCCGGCGGCGTGCACTGTCTGAAATACGGCCTGACCGTGCATAACGTGCTCGGCCTGAAATGGCTGAATATCGACGGCGAACTGATCGAGCTGGGCGGCAAAGCGCTCGACGATTCCGGCTACGACCTGCTGGCCCTGCTGCACGGCTCCGAAGGGCTGCTCGGCGTAATTGTCGAGGTGACGGTCAAGCTGCTGCCGAAGCCGGAAGCGGCCACGGTCTGTCTGGCCGTATTCGACCGGATCGAACGCGCCGGTCAGGCCGTCTGCGACATTATCGCCGCCGGCATTGTTCCGGCCGGGCTGGAGATGATGGACCGGCTCGCCATTCAGGCCGCCGAAGCCTATGCCGGCGTCGGCTACCCGATCGATGCCGAAGCAATCGTACTCTGCGAGGTGGACGGCACGGCCGACGGGGTAAACGACTATATCGCCACTATCGCGGGCGTGCTCAAGCGCGCCGGCGCAAGCGAAACCCGCATCTCGCGCAGCGAAGCGGAGCGACTGCGCTTCTGGGCCGGGCGCAAGGCGGCGTTTCCGGCCGTCGGCCGGCTGGCCCCCGATTACTACTGCATAGACGGCACGATCCCGAAAGCCCGTCTGGCCGACGTATTGAAACAGATCTCTGTCTGGTCGGCCGAATTCGGCCTGCCGGTCGCCAACGTGTTCCATGCCGGCGACGGCAATATGCATCCGCTGATCCTGTACGATGCCAACAAGCCGGGCGAACTGGAGAAAACGGAGGCCTTCGGCAAACAGATTCTCGAGCTCTGCGTACAGGTCGGCGGCACGATCACCGGCGAGCACGGCGTCGGCGTGGAGAAGCTCGATGCGATGTGCGCGCAATTCGGCGACGCCGAGCTGCGTCAATTCTTCGCCGTCAAGGCGGCGTTCGATGCCGCCGGCCTGCTCAATCCGGGCAAGGCGGTGCCGACGCTACACCGCTGCGCCGAACTCGGGCGCATGCATGTGCATAACGGCGCTCTGCCTCACCCGGAACTGGAGCGCTTCTGATGGACCGGATCAGCGCGCTGCAACAGCC
>CAYSMR010000108.1:0-6573 GCA_964432195.1 uncultured Zetaproteobacteria bacterium
CGCCGAGGGAGCGGTTTTTCTCGGCAAGACCAATATGGACGAGTTTGCGATGGGCTCTTCGACCGAGAACTCGGCCTTCGGCCCGTGCCGCAATCCGTGGGATACCGGGCGCATTCCGGGCGGCTCGTCGGGCGGCTCGGCTGCGGCCGTGGCAGCGGCGCTGACGCCGGCCGCGCTCGGTACCGATACCGGCGGTTCGATCCGCCAGCCGGCTGCGGTTTGCGGTATCACAGGCCTGAAGCCGACCTACGGGCGCGTCTCACGGCGCGGCATTATCGCGTTCGCCTCGTCGCTCGATCAGGCCGGCCCGATGACGCGCTCGGTGAAGGATGCGGCGATGATTACCGCAGCCATCGCCGATCACGATGCGATGGATTCGACATCGGTGCCCGATGCGCCGGCCGTCGACTGGCTGGGCGCCTGCGAGAAACGCGATATGCAGGGGCTGCGCATCGGCAAGCCGAAAGAATATTTCGTCGACGGCATGGATGCCGGCGTGCGCGCGTCTATCGATGCGGCGCTGGAGCAGTGCGCGGCCCTCGGCGCCGAAATTGTTGATGTCAGCCTGCCGCATACTGATGCAGCCGTTGCGGCCTATTACGTGATCGCGCCGTCGGAGGCGTCGGCGAACCTGTCGCGCTATGACGCGGTGCGTTTCGGCCATCGCTGCGAGAATCCGGACGATCTGCTCGACATGTACACGCGCAGCCGCGACGAGGGCTTCGGCGCCGAGGTCAAGCGCCGCATTCTGACCGGTACGTTTGCGCTCTCCTCCGGCTATTACGATGCCTACTACATCAAGGCGCAAAAGGTGCGCACGCTGATCCGGCAGGATTTCATTGACGCGTTTGCGCAGGTTGACGTGATCGCGACGCCGACCAGCCCGGTGACGGCGTTCCGGCTCGGCGAGAAGACCGACGATCCACTGACCATGTACCTCTCCGATATCTTCACGATCGCGATCAATCTGGCCGGTCTGCCGGGGCTCTCGCAGCCCTGCGGCTTTGTCGACGGGCTGCCGGTCGGGCTGCAGTGGGTCGCGCCGGCCTGGCGCGAGGATCTGATCCTGAATGCAGCCGCCGCCTACGAGGCGGCAACCGACTGGAACAGAGCGCCGGCGCGCTTCGGAGGTGCAGCATGAGCTGGGAAGTCGTTATCGGTCTGGAAGTGCATGTCCAGATCAACACCAAAACCAAGCAGTTCTGCGGCTGCTCGACCGCATTCGGCGCCGAACCGAACACCCAGACCTGCCCGGTCTGCCTCGGCATGCCCGGCCAGCTGCCGGTGCTGAATATGGAGGCGGCGCGCAAGACCGTATTGACGGGGCTTGCCATCAATGCCGATATCAATCTGGTCTCGAAATTCGACCGCAAGAACTACTTCTACCCCGATCTGCCGAAGGGCTACCAGATCACGCAGTTCCCGCTGCCGATTGTCGAGAACGGCTATCTCGATATTCCGACCGCCGACGGCGAGAAGCGGATCGGCATCACCCGCATCCATATGGAAGAGGATGCCGGCAAATCGATGCATGAGGGGCTGGACGGCGTATCGCATATCGATCTGAACCGCTCCGGCGTGCCGCTGATGGAGATTGTCTCCGAACCGGACATGGCCAGCGCCGATGAGGCGATCGCCTATCTGAAACAGCTGCACCAGCTGATCTGCTTCCTCGATGTCTCCGATGCGAATATGGAGATGGGACAGTTCCGCTGCGACGCCAATGTGTCGGTGCGCCGTCCCGGCGAGCCGCTGGGCACGCGCGCCGAGCTGAAGAATCTGAACTCGTTCCGCTTCATCAAGCAGGCGATCGAATACGAGGTGAATCGCCAGATCGAACTGATCGAGGATGGCGGTCAGGTGGTGCAGGAGACGCGCCTGTTCGATCCGGCCAAGGGCGAATCGCGCTCGATGCGCGGCAAGGAGGAGGCGCACGATTACCGCTACTTCCCGGAACCGGATCTGCCGCCGCTGCGCTTTACGCAGGCCGAGGTGGATGCGATCCGGGCCGGCATGCCGGAATTGCCGGGCCAGCTGCGCAAACGTTTTGAAACCGAATATGGCCTCTCCTCCTACGATGCCGACGTGCTGACCCAGACGTGCGATCTGGCCGCCTGGTACGAATCGCTGGTCGCGGCCCACCCGGCCGATCCGAAACGCTGCGCGAACTGGATGGCCAACGAGCTGCTCGGCCGGCTGAAAGAACGCGGCGCGGATATTACCGCGTCGCCGGTCTCGCCGGCGCGGCTGGCCGGCCTGCTCGAACGTATTGCCGATAACACGATCTCCGGCAAGGCGGCCAAGGATGTGCTCGATGCAATGATGGAGTCGGACGACGATGCCGATGCGATCATCGAAGCGAAGGGGCTCAAACAGGTCTCCGATACCGGCGCGATCGATGCGATCATCAATGAGGTGATGGCGGCCAATCCGGATCAGGTGGCTGCCTACCGCGGCGGCAAGGAGAAGCTGCTCGGCTTCTTTGTCGGTCAGGTGATGAAGGCCTCGCGCGGCAAGGCCAATCCGGGGCTCGTCAACCAGCGTCTGAAAGAGCTGCTCAAGGGCTGATCGAACGTCGTGTCAGCAGGGCTGCGCAATACGCTTGTCGCAGGCGTGCTGCTGCTGATGATCGGCGCGGTTCTGCTGCTGCAGCTCAATTCGGAGCGCATCAGCCGGCACTTCTATGAGCAGCTGCAGCAGGCTGTTGATGTCGAGCTCGGCGCCGACAGCGCGAGCCTGAGTTTCATGCATGGCATCGGCCTGCGTTTGGACGCGGTGCGCATCCGCCATGCCCAGTACCGGCTGCAGGTCCGCCATATGAATATCAACCTGCAGCTGCTGCCGCTGCTGGCCGGGCATATCCGCGTGGCCGCGCTCGATATCCATGATGCCGATATTGTCATCCGGCCCTCCTCGATGACGCCGACCGCAACGGCGATTTCGATGCTGCCGGTGCAGCGGATCCGCCTGATCCGCAGTCGTATCCGCACCGCCGCAGGACGTACTGTGCTCGACAACCTCTATCTGGATCTGCGCGATATCGGCCCGGACGGCGAGAGCCTGTGGGAGCTGAAGGCGCGTCAGGGCAGGCAGCTGCTCAGCGGCAACGGCGGCCTGCGTTTCGTGCGCGGCGAGCTGGTCAACGGCTTCAGCAAGCTGAAAATGTATGCGTTTGAACTGGCCCGCGTGGCACCGTTCGCGCCGCCGGCGCTGATCGACTGGCTGCAGGGGGAGGGCTCGCTGCTCAGCGGCGCGGTGACGCTCGATATCGGCCGTGATCAGCGCTGGGCGCTGTTCGGTGAGCTCGAGTTGGGGCGGGCCGAGGATGCGGCCGCGATTCCGCGCCGGCCGGTGCTCAAATTGCGCGGCAAGCTCAGTCATTCGGCCGACGGCGGCCTGCGCTGGCGCGACAGCTTTATCTATCTGGGCGAGCACGGGGTTATCGCGATCGACGGCGCATGCCTGCCGCATCAGGACTGCAGCACGCAGTTGCAGGCGGAGCGGGTGCCGCTGGCCGAGTGGGCCCCGTTCATGCCGGCCGGCGTCGCCTTTTACGATCAGCTGTCGGGGCTGAGCGATCTGCATGCGTCGATTCACTGGAACCGGCAGCAGTGGCGGGGCGATATCGCGCTGCGGCTCAACGAGGCGCTGTTCAGCGCCGGCAAGCAGCGCATCGCGTTGCCGCCGCTGCAGCTGCAGGCCGTCGATCTCGGCGGCGCCGGCGGAGCGTGGCATGCCGCGGCGACGATCGCGTCGCCCGAGATCGGCGGCACGATCCGGCTGCGCAACACCCGTCAGGCCGATGGCAGCCGCGATCTGTGGATCGACAGCAGCGACGCCGATACCGCGCTGTGGCTGCCGCTCGGCAATATGCTGCTGGCGACGCTGGAGCTCGATCCTACGCTGCAGGCCACAGGCCCGATTCAGGGGCGGCTGCACCTGCATCAGCAGGGCGCGGCGCAGTCGCTGACGCTGGATGTCGATGCGACCGGCACCAAGCTCGCTTACGCCGGACTGGACAAGGCGGCCGGCGTCGCGGCGCGCTGCCGCGCGACGCTGGCGCTGGCCGACGGGCATGTTCGCAGCGTCGATGCGCAGCAGTGCCGGTTGAATGAATCCGGCGTCGAAACGCTGCGCTGGTCCCGGCGCGGCCGTCACCGCTCGCTACAGCTGCAGCAGCTGGATCTGCATCTTCAGGATATCCGGCCGCTGCTGCCGGCCGCGCTGCAGCAGCTGGCCGGTCGGCTGAGCGGCGGCGGCGATGCCGTCTGGCGTGCCGGTGAGAACTGGATCGAACACCTGAGTGGTCAGTGGCAGCTGACCGATATTGCCGGCGACAGCTGGCAGGTGGGCGGTGCGGTGAAGGCGCGCAACGGCATCTTCAGCAGCGCGAAATTGCGGGTTAACGGCATCCATGGAGCGGCCGAACTCTACGGTTCATTCGATGCCGGCCGGCAGCATGCCGATATCGATATCGTTTCCGGTCATCTGGACTGGAATGCGATGCCGCCGCTGAACGAATTCTGGCAGCAGCTCAGCATCAGAGGGCGAATCTATCAGGCCCGGCTGAAGTTGCTGGATAACGACTGGCGCAATATTCGCGGCTATTACCGTTTCCGGAACGGGCGGCTGCGGCTGGAGCAGCTGCAGGCGGAGCTCGGCGACGGCGAGTTTGCCAGCAAGCGCCTCGAACTGGCGCCGGCGGCGGCCGGCATCGCCATCCAGGGCGTCATTCGCGGCCGCGGCATCCGGCTGAAAAAGCTGGCCCGGCTGCACCGCTGGCTGGGCGCGGCCGTCAGCGGCAGATTGCAGGCCAATATCGAACTGCATGGCATGATTGGCAGCCATCGTTTGCGCGACTGGCAGCACAGCAACGGCGATCTGCTGATCTACGACGGCGGCTGGAAACAGCAGCAGCCGGCCGCGTCAATCAGCGAACAGCTGGGCATCGCGACGCCGGCGCTGCAATCCTATGCGTTCAGCAAGCTCGATATGCGTTTCCGCGTCGAGCGGGATCATATCGCGCTCTCCCATATCACGCTTGTGCACCGGCAGCAGCGCTACCGCGGCGAGGCGACAATTTCGCCGTCGCAGCACTTGACCGGTATGCTGCGCCGATCGACCGATGGCGCGCGCTTCCGGCTCGACAGTCAGCTGCCGCGCATTCGCTGGCGGATGCAGTAGCCGATTTGTACTTGAGCATTGGCGGCCGGCTTGGCATGATTATGTCATGAGAAGATTATCGATTCGCGTCCAACAGATTAAACCGTCAGCCACGCTGGCCATTACCGCCAAGGCGGCGGAGATGCGCGCCGCCGGCCGCAGCATTATTTCGCTCTCGGTCGGCGAGCCCGATTTCGAGACGCCGAAGGCGGCCCGCGAGGCCGGCATTGAGGCGATCAACAGCGGCTTTACGCGCTATACGGCTGTGGCCGGCATTCCCGAGCTGCGTCAGGCCGTGGCCGACAAATTCCGGCGCGACAACGATCTCGATTACGCACCCGACGATGTGCTGATCTCCAGCGGCGGCAAACAGTGCATCTACAATCTGCTGATGGCTGTGATGAATCCGGGCGAGCGCGCAATTATTCCGGCGCCGTACTGGGTCTCCTATCCGGATATGGTCAAGCTGGCCGAGGGGACGCCGGTGATCGTGCCGACGACGACCGATGCCGATTTCAAGATTACCGCGGCCCAGCTCGATGAGGTGCTCTGCCACCGCTGCAAAATCCTGTTTCTGAATTCGCCGTCGAACCCGACCGGCATGGTCTATAGCGCCGAAGAGCTGAAGGTGGTCGGCGAGGTCGTACGCAAGCATCCCGATCTGATCGTCGCGACCGATGATATGTATGAGAAGATCCTGTTCGACGGCAAGAAGTTTGCGACCTTCGCGCAGGTCAATCCCGATCTGAAGGAGCAGACGGTCACGTTCAACGGCGTATCGAAGGCCTACTGCATGACCGGCTGGCGCATCGGTTTCTGCGCCGGACCGACAGTGCTGATCAAGGCGATGACCAAAATTCAGGGTCAGAGCACGTCGAATCCCAACGCGATCGCGCAGAAAGCGGCGCTGGCCGCATTGACCGGACCGACCGACGAGCTTGACGAGATGGTTGCGACCTATGAAACCCGGCGCGGCTGGCTGGTCGATGCGATCAATGCGATTCCTGGCATGCGTGCGATCATGCCGGACGGCGCATTCTATGTATTTCCGTCGGTGGATGGCTGGATTGGCAAGACCACCGAATCGGGCATCAAGCTGGGCGATGATGTCGCGATCTGCGAATGGCTGCTGGAGGAGGCCGGCGTTGCGCTGGTGCCCGGCACTGCATTTGGCGCGCCCGGACATGTCCGTTTCTCCTATGCGGTCAGCCAGGAGACGCTCGAGGATGCGGTCGGCCGTATTGCCGCCGCGGCCGCGACGCTGAGCTGATCTTTCTCTGTTAACGGGTCGAAAAACAGCCTGCAAACGGGCGTTTGCAGGCTGTTGCATGGTGTTGTTGCGATACGCAGTGTTGAAATGGTGGGCTCACAGGGACTCGAACCCCGAACCAACCGGTTATGAGCCGGTAG
>CAYSMR010000109.1:0-6558 GCA_964432195.1 uncultured Zetaproteobacteria bacterium
TTATCGGCAGCATGTTGCCGGCCGCCGATACGTTGGCGGCCGCAAAAACCGAATTCGATGTAGCTACCGTCGAAGCCGGTCAGTTGGTGGTGATTCAGTGGCAGGGTAAACCGGTCTTCGTTGTGCATCGTACTGAAGAGCTGCTCAAGCAGGTCGACGGGCATGACGAGATGCTCAAGGATCCGAATTCCGAGGCGATTGACGAAGTCAGCGCCGAGTGGATGACGCCGGAGATCCGTAAATACCGCGCCATCAAGCCGGAGTACCTGATTGTCGTGGCCAGCTGTACACATCTGGGCTGCATTCCATTGTTCAAGCCGTCGGCCGGTCGCAAGGAGTGGGGCGAGTCGGTGCCCGAGGACTGGCCGGGCGGCTGGCATTGCCCGTGCCACGGCTCGCTGTATGACATCTCGGCGCGCGTGATTAACGGCTCGCCGGCGCCGCACAATCTCCATCTGATGCCATACAAATACATGACCGACACGCAAGTCGTGATCGGCTAAGCGGATAAGGAGGGGAATGTGCTAGAAAAAATGATGAAAACACGCCTGTTCGGCTGGATTGACGAACGCACAGGTGCCGAAGCGATTCTGAAATCGCAACTGACCGAATATCCGGTTCCGAAAAACCTGAACTATATGTGGAACTTCGGTTCGCTGGCTCTGCTGGTGCTGGTGCTGCAGATCCTGACCGGAATCTTCCTAGCGATGTACTACAAGCCGTCCGCCGCATTTACGACGGGTGGCTACACGGTCGCGTTCGACTCGGTTGAACGCATTATGCGTGATGTGAATTTCGGCTGGCTGATCCGCTATATGCATGCAGTCGGCGCATCGATGTTCTTTGTTGTTGTCTATCTGCATATCGGGCGCGGCATGTACTACGGTTCATTCAAGACGCCGCGTGAGCTGCTGTGGATTATCGGCGTCGTGATTCTGCTGATTATGCAGGGCGCTGCATTCTTCGGTTATCTGTTGCCATGGGGGCAGATGTCGTTCTGGGGCGCAACGGTGATTACCAACCTATTCGGTGCGTTGCCGGTGCTGGGTGAGTATCTGCAGCAGATCCTGCGCGGCGGCTTTGCAGTCGGCGATCCGACCCTGAACCGCTTCTTCTCGCTGCACTACCTGTTCCCGCTGCTGCTGGTCGCAATTGTTGGCGGTCATGTGCACGCGCTGCATGTCGTGCACTCGAACAATCCTGAAGGTATCGATCTGCACAAGGATGAAGAGAAGATCCCGTTCCATCCATACTATACGATCAAGGATGCGTTCGGCGTGGCTGTATTCCTGCTGTTCTACTGCTATATTGTATTCTTCAATCCGCAGATGGGCGGCTATTTCATTGAAGTGGACAACTATGTGCCAGCCAACAACCTGCAGACACCGGCCCATATCGCACCGGTCTGGTATCTGACGCCGTGGTACACGATTCTGCGCTCGTTCGAGAGCAAGCTGATTGGCGTACTGGCAATGGGCGGCTCGCTGGCCATTCTGTTTCTGCTGCCGTTTCTCTGTAAGTCGGCTGTGCGCTCGGCGCGTTATCGTCCGATGTACAAGATCATGGTGATCCTGTTCTTCATCGACGTCATCGTGCTCGGCTACTGCGGCCATTCGGCGCCGACGCCGACGCTGAAGCTGATCGGTCAGATTGCGACGGCTTACTACTTCGCCTTCTTCCTGCTGCTGCCGGTGTTGCCGAAGTTTGAGAAAACCAAACCGCTTCCGGAGGGGATATAAGATGAAGTTGAAGCAATTATTCATTGTCGCGGCTGCCGCGGTCGCGTTCTCCCTGCCGGTTTCCGCACAGGCCAACGAGGGTGGCGAGGCACTCAAGCATGCCGAAATCGATGTCACTGATCAGGCGCAGATTCGTCGCGGCCTGACAGTGTTTACCGAGGTCTGCATGGGTTGTCACTCGGCTGTTTATGTGACCTACAAGGGGCTGATGGACTATCCGGAGATCGGTCTCTCCCGCGAGGAGGTTGATGAACTTCGCGGCGAGCATCCGCTGACGGCCGGTCTGGTGACCGACCTGAGCCCGGAAGACGCCGAGGTCTCCTACGGCAAGGTGCCGCCGGATCTGTCACTGATTACCAGCGCGCGTCGCGGGGGAGCGAATTATGTCTACTCGCTGCTGACCGGCTTTGAGCATGACCCGCACGGCAAGGTGCCCGATGGCAACTACAATGAGTACTTCGTCGGCAACCGTATTGCGATGCCCGATCCGCTGGGCTGGCTTGACCATGATGCCGCTGATACGGCTGAGCTGGAACAGCAGGCGCAGGATGTGGCTGCATTCCTGAGCTTCATTGCTGATCCGCATCAGAATGAGCGTCACGCAATCGGTGTCTGGGTGATGGGTTTCCTGGTGCTGCTGGTGATTGTGCTGGGGCTGCTGAAGAAGGAAGTCTGGAAAGACGTAAAACATTGATCTGATTCGTTCAGATCATGCATCAGGGGCCCGCCGTTTCGGCGGGCCCTTTTTGTTTCGGGGTCTGATTGGACCGCTGGCCCGGCAATATTCCTCTTACATTCCGCGCTGTTTTCAGTATGCTTCAGCGCGGTTCAATCGGGACGTAGCGCAGCCTGGTAGCGCACTTGACTGGGGGTCAAGTGGTCGGAGGTTCGAATCCTCTCGTCCCGACCAGTTTACGCGCATGGCTATCCACCCTGTGCGATGCGACAGCAGGGTGGATAGCCATGCAGACGTTTGTTTTGTGTCGGAGCTCCTGGCGGTTCAGGCCGCTCGATACAAGCAGGTCCGGCTGCTTCCGGCCGGTCTGACTTGCATGCGGCCCGGTCAACACATGCCATGCGGGGAGGCGCATCTGAGTGTAAATAATATGTTGCAGCCTGAATATGCGGCGCCGTCATATGATCGGCCGCGCCAGCGCATGGTCAATGAGCAGTTGCGCGGGCGTAATATTCGCGATGAGCGCGTGCTCGCGGCAATGCTGTCTGTTCCACGTCACCTGTTTGTCGATGCGGCGCTGGCAGCGCGCTCCTATCAGGACTGCGCGTTGCCGATCGGTTGCGGTCAGACGATCTCCCAGCCCTATATGGTCGCGCGCATGACCGAGCTGCTGGAACTGAAAGGGCATGAGCGGGTGTTGGAGATCGGCACCGGCTGCGGTTATCAGTCGGCTGTGCTCTCCCGCCTCTGTCGTCGGGTCTACAGTGTCGAGCGCATCGAGGCGCTGCATCAGCGGGCTCGACAGAATCTGCGCGCCGCGCGCCATGCCAATATTATGCTCAAATGCGGCGATGGTCTGCAGGGGTGGGAAGAATATGCTCCATTCGACGCAATTATTGTCACTGCCGGCGGTTTCGCCTCTGATATATGGTTGCGTCAGCTCAAGCCCGGCGGCGTATTGCTGCTGCCTGAAGGCGCTGATGGCGCACACCGGCTGGTGCGACGGCGGCGGCAGGCGCATGTCATCGCCGAGGAGTATTTTGATACATGTACATTTGTACCGTTGCTGAAAGGGGTGAACCATCGCTGAAATGACGCGCGCGCTATTGCCGGTTGCCTGGCTGAAACGGCTCTATCACTGGACGCTCTCATGGGCCGAGCATCCGAATGCCGGCTGGGCGCTGTTTGCGATTGCCGTGATTGAGGCCAGCGTCTTTCCGATTCCGCCCGATATCCTGCTAATTGCGCTGGCGCTTGGTCAGCCGCGCTCGTCATTCCGCTTTGCGGCACTGGCTACGGCCGGTTCGACCGCAGGCGCCGTGATCGGTTATGCAATTGGCATGTTTCTGTTTGCCGCTGTCGCGCTGCCGATCATCGAATTCTATCATGCGATGGCGACATTCGAACGGGTGCAGCTGTGGTTTGTCGATTACGGCGTCACGATTGTGCTGCTGGCCGGCTTCTCGCCGATTCCATTCAAGGTGATCACGATTGCGGCCGGTGCGTTCGGACTCTCGTTCCCGGCTTTTATCGCTGCGACGCTGCTCTCGCGGGGTGCGCGTTTTTACCTGGAGGCGGCGCTGCTGCGCTGGGGCGGCGATCGATTGCGCGGCTGGGTGGAGGACTATTTTGAGTGGTTGACCGTGGCCGTGGCCGTCGCTGTCGTGGGTGGTTTCGCGCTGCTGTGGATGTGATGCAGCGCATGGCCGGCCGCATACTGATTCTGTTGCTGCTGGCCGCACTTGCCGGTTGTTTTTCGACGCCGGTCCCGCACCGCGCGAGCGGCGCGCATAGTCATCACGGTCAGGCGCATCACGGCAGCCGGCACCACAGTACACATAAGCAGACTCGGCGCATCTATCACAGCAAGAAAACAGTTATTCGCTATGTCCGTCCGAACGACACGCTCTACAGTATCGGCAAGCAGTTCGGTATCGATTACCGCGTCATTGCCCGCCGCAATCACCTGAAATATCCCTATCGTATCTATGTCGGCCAGCGCCTCTATATCAATCGTCAGGCGCCGCGCAGTTATGATCCGGCCGCGGTAAAAATCCGGCGCATCTCGAAGCCGCATCGCGCCGTCGTCAAGCGCAGCCGGAACCATGCCGGTTCGGTGCGCAAGAAGGCGGTGCGTGCTCCGCACAAGGTCCGCGCCCGCGGTTACAAAGGGCGTCTGCTCTGGCCGGTCAAGGGGACGGTAACCAGCAAGTTCGGCCGGCGCGACAGCCGCATGCATGACGGCATCGATATCGGCGCCAATGAGGGGACGCCGGTGCATGCAGCCGCGTCCGGCGAGGTAGTCTATGCCGATTCACGCCTCAACGGCTATGGCAAACTGGTGATTATACGTCACGGGCGCAATCTGTTTACGGCCTATGGTCATAATCAGCGCATGCTGGTGCGCAAGGGCGCTCGGGTGCGGGCCGGCGAGGTGATTGCCAGAGTGGGCCATACCGGTCGCGCATCCGGTCCGCACCTCCATTTCGAGGTGCGTCAGGGCAGTACGCCGGTAAATCCGCTTGCCTATTTGCCGCATTAAAAACAGAGTTGAACTCATGATTGCGATGAATCCGGCCTGCCTCTTGCAGGCGAACCGGTGAGCGAGGGGAGTCTCTGATGGAGAGCCGTCACAGTATGGAGCCGATGGCGATCTATATGCGCGAAATTTCGCGCTATGATCTGCTCGATGCCGCCCAGGAGATTGAGCTGGCCGGCCGCATTACGGAAGGCGATGAGTCGGCTCGGCAGCAGATGATTCAGGCCAATCTGCGCCTGGTTGTCAAAATCGCTCGCCGCTATCTCGGTCGCGGCGTCGCGCTGGCCGACCTGATAGAAGAGGGTAATATGGGGCTGATGCGGGCGGTTGAGAAGTTCGATGTTGCGCACGGCTGTCGCTTCTCCACCTATGCGACCTGGTGGATTCGTCAGTCGGTGGAGCGCGCGATTATGAATCAGTCGCGCACGATCCGGGTGCCGGTGCATATCACCAAGGAGTACAATGCCGTGCTGGCGCAGGCTGCGCGGCTGCGCGCCCCGCTCGGCCGCGAGGCGACCGAGCCGGAGCTGGCCGAGGCGATGGGGATCCCGATTGAACGGGTGCATGCGCTGCTGCGCGCCTCGCTCAGTACCGAAAGCGCCGATGAACTGCTGCACCATGACGGCGATTTCACGATCTATGACATTACCGCCGATGAGCAGGCCGCCGCACCCAGCGAACGGCTCGAGGACAGTCGCCGTACCGAGTTGCTGAAGGCGTGGATGCAGAATCTCACTGCCAAGGAGCGTGATGTCGTGCGCCTGCGTTACGGTCTGGATACCCAGGATGATGCGTGGACGCTGGAGGCGATCGGCGAGCATATGGGTGTCACGCGCGAACGTATTCGCCAGATTCAGATGGGAGCGCTGAAAAAGCTGCGCAAGATGGTGGACCATGAAGATGTCAGTTTTGAGGAGATATTCTAACGATGAAGTCGAGTGAGCACTGGCAGGACTGTATCCGCGATATTCCCGACTTTCCGAAGCCCGGGATCGTGTTCAAGGATATTACGCCGTTGCTGGCGGATGGCCAGGCTTTCGCCCAGGTCGTGTCGGAGCTGGCCTGTCTGGTCGACAAGGATGTCGATGCGATTGTCGGGATTGAATCGCGCGGTTTTATATTCGGTGCGGCACTGGCCCAGCAGCTCGGGCTCGGACTGATCACCGTGCGCAAGCCCGGCAAGCTGCCGGCTGACGTGCACAGTGTCGAATATGAGCTTGAATACGGCGTTGACCGGCTGGAGATCCACCGCGATGCCTTAAGCCGCGGCCACCGGGTCGTGATTGTCGATGATCTGCTGGCGACCGGCGGCACCGCTGCGGCAACGATCGAGCTGGTGCGTGCACTCGGGGCCGAAGTCTCGGCCTGCCTGTTTGTCATCGAGCTTGCGTTTTTGAACGGCAGAGAGGCGCTGGGGGATGTCCCGGCGCGTTCGCTGATGCGGGTGGAATAGGGCGCTTGCCGTCCCGTTGTCGCAGCGCGCAATTCGCGTGCAAACTGCGTCGAGTCGGTTATGATTCGTAGCGTTTTTTGAACGCAATTCCCGCTTTCGCCCTCGTAGCTCAGCTGGATAGAGCGGCCGCCTCCTAAGCGGCAGGCCACAC
>CAYSMR010000110.1:0-6508 GCA_964432195.1 uncultured Zetaproteobacteria bacterium
GCCACAAGAGTGTTATCAAGGCAGCCAAGGGTTACCGCGGCCGTCGCAAGAGCTGCTTCCGCGTAGCCACCCAGGCGGTCGACAAGGCGCGTCAGTACGCCTATCGCGATCGCAAGGTGAAGAAGCGCGATTTCCGCAGGCTGTGGATTGTCCGCATCAATGCGGCCGCCAAGCAGAATGGCCTGAACTATTCCGGCTTCATGCACGGCCTGAAGCTGGCCGGCGTTGAGCTGGACCGTAAGGTGCTGGCCGATATCGCAGTGCGCGATGCGGACGCTTTTGCGAAGCTGGCAGAGACAGCTCGCGCGCAGATCCAGTAATTACCGTTCCGGTTTAACCGGGATTATGCATCATGGAATGGCAGGGCTGTTGTTACAGCTCTGTCATTTTTTTTGGAAAACCAACATCAAAAGCTGTTGCCGCAAAGGACGTAGAGGAGGCAGAGGGAATCAAGGGCAGAGAAGGACGGGGCAGGCGTATCGTATGTGCGTTGCTCGTCTCTTTTCGCCTGCCCCCTGCGTTCTCTGCGCTCTCTGCGGTGAGTAAGAGGGTGGAGCTATGAGTGAGATTGATTCGCTGAAGAATCAGCTGGAGTCATTGCAGGCGGAAGCACTGGCGGCATTTGTGGATGCCGCGGACCTGTCTGCGTTGCAGGCCCTGCGCGTACACTATCTGGGCAAGAAGGGCGCGCTGACCGAAGTGCTCAAGGGCGTCGGCAAACTGCCGCCGGCCGAGCGGCCGGTGATCGGCAAATTCGTCAACCGGACCAAGCAGGCGCTGGCGGATGCGCTGGCTGCCTGCGAGGCGGAGCTGGCCGTGAAGGCGAAGGCTGAACGCATCGAGGCTGAGCGTATCGATGTCACGATGCCCGGCCGCAGGCCGTCTGCCGGCGCGCTGCATCCAGTGCAGAATGGACTGGACGAGCTGACCGAGATCTTTGCCCGCATGGGCTTTACTGTCGCCGAGGGGCCGGAGATTGAGGATGAGTTCCACAATTTCGATGCGCTGAATATCCCGCCCGAGCACCCGGCCCGCGCGATGCACGATACCTTCTTTATCCGCGATATGCGCAATGCCGATGGCAGCGAGCCGATGCTGCTGCGCACCCATACCTCTCCGGTGCAGATCCGCGCGATGCAGCGCTTTCTGGCCGATGGCGGCGAACCGCCGCTGGCTGTTGTGGCGCCGGGGCGCGTCTATCGCTGCGATTATGATGTGACCCACTCGCCGATGTTTCATCAGGTCGAGGTGTTCAAGGTCGATCGCGACGTCTCGATGGCGCATTTGAAGGGCGTGCTCAAGCACTTCCTCTCCAGCTATTTCGAGAAGGATGTGGCGATCCGGCTGCGTCCGCACTATTTCCCGTTTACTGAGCCGTCGGCCGAGGTCGATATCGGCTGCGTTTTCTGCGGTGGCTCCGGCTGCCGCATCTGCAAGGGGAGCGGTTGGATCGAGGTGCTGGGCAGCGGCATGATCCATCCGAACGTGCTCAAATCGGTTGGTATCGATGCCGATCGCTACTCCGGCTTTGCGTTCGGCCTCGGTGTCGAGCGGCTGGTGATGCTCAAGCATGGGATTCCCGATCTGCGGCTCTTCTTTGAAAATGATGTGCGATTCCTGCGCCGGATGGGGGTGATGAAATGAAGATTCCGTTTTCCTGGTTGAAACAGCATGTTGCGCTGGAGAAGTCGCCGATGGAGATCGCCGATGACCTGGTGCGTCTGGGTCATGAGGTCGAGGGCGTGGAGACGCCGCGCGCAGCGGTGCGCGGCGTGCGCGTCGGTCTGATCGAATCGAAAGAGTCGCATCCGGATGCCGATAGGCTGAGTCTGCTGAAGGTGAATATCGGCGAGGAGCAGCCGCTCGATATTGTTTGCGGCGCATCGAATATGGAGGCCGGCGACAAGGTGCCGGTCGCGACCATCGGCACCAGCCTGCCGAACGGGCTGACGATCAGGAAGGGCAAGATTCGCGGCCAGGTCAGTTTCGGCATGTGCTGCTCGGAGGCCGAGCTCGGACTGGCCGAAGATGCGGCCGGGCTGCTGATCCTGCCGGCAGATGCGCCGGTCGGGGCCGAGGTCGGCGACTATCTGGAGCTCGAAGAGGCGGTTTTCGATCTGTCGATCACGCCGAATCGCGGCGACTGCATGAATGTACGCGGTATTGCCCGCGACTTAGCTGCCGATGCGGATCTGCCGCTGGCCGATCTGGGGACGATGCCGGTCGAGGCCGACATGGCGATCGCGGCGCCGGCGGTCCGCGTGGATGCGGTCGCGGATTGTCCGCTCTATATGGCGCGGGCGGTGCGCGGCGTGCGCGTTGCTGATGCGCCGACATGGATGCAGCAGGCGCTGATCATGGCCGGCATGCGGCCGGTCAATGGCATTGTCGACGTGCTGAACTATATCATGCTCGATCTCGGGCAGCCGATGCATGCGTTCGACGCCGACAGGCTCAGCGGCGGTCCCGATGCTGAAATCGTCGTCTGCGCTGCGTACGGCGGCGAGCCGTTCGCGGCGCTTGACGGCCGCGAACTGTCGCTGAATGCCGGCGATCTGCTGGTGAGTGACGGCCGGAATGTGATCGCGCTGGCCGGCATTATGGGCTCCGAAGCCAGCGGCGTCAGTGATGCGACGGTCAATATCGTGCTGGAGTCGGCCTTTTTCCGGCCTGCGCGGGTCAGCGAAACGCGGCGGGCCTATGCGATGGTCAGCGAGGCGTCGATGCGCTTCGAACGCGGCGTCGATCCGGCCATGGTGGCCGTGGCGATGGAACGGGCGACGGCGATGATTGTCGAGCTGTTCGGCGGAGCGGCTAGCACGCTGACCGTAAGCGGCGATGCGAGCGCGATCAATGCCGGCTGCAGCCTACGCTGTTCGGTATCGCGCATTGCGGCGCGTCTGGGCGTCGAGATCCCGGTGGATGCCGATGCGGTGCTGGCGCGGATGGGCTTCGGCGTTAGCCGCGATGACGATCTGCTGGAGATCAGCGTACCGTCGTTCCGCCATGATGTGAGCATCGCCGAGGATCTCTCCGAGGAGTATGCGCGCATTATCGGTTTCGATGCGATTCCGGCGCTGCTACCGGCGCTGACGGTGAGCGCGCCGGCGCAGCCGGATCGCGCGATCCACGATGCCGTGGCCGGCGGTTTTCTGCAGGTCGTGACCTATGCGTTTATCTCGGCGAATGAGCAGCGCCTGTTCACGCCCGATGACGGCGCCGATATTGCGCTGGCCAATCCGATCTCCGATGCGATGAGCGTGATGCGGCGTTCGGTCTGGCCGGGGCTGCTGAATACCGCGCGCTATAACCTGAATCGGCAGCAGGCAGGCGTGGCGCTGGTCGAGCAGGGGCGCAGTTACGAGCGCGTGCGCGACGGCCATGCCGAGCACAATGTGATCGCGTGGCTGATGACCGGGGCGGTCAACCGGGATGAGTGGTTCGCGCCGTCGCGTCCGGCCGACTTCTTCGAGTTGAAGGGTGCGCTTGAGCAGTGGCTGGCGCTGCGCGGCCTGAGCGCTCGCTTTATCGCCGATGATGCGATTCAGGGGCTGCAGGTCGGACAGAGCGCGAAGATTGTCGTCGGGCGCACCGAAGTCGGTCGCATCGGTCGCGTTGATGGCGATATCGCAGCCGGATTCGATATCGATATGCCGGTTTATGTGGCCGAGATCAATCTGGACCTGCTGCCGGCCGGCAAGCGGTCAAAATTCATGCCGCTGCCGGAGTTCCCCGGCATTGAGCGCGATCTGGTATTCCTGTTTGACAAGAGCGTGGCGGTCGATGCGATTCTGAACGCCGTCAAGTCGGCCGCTGGCAAGCTGCTGACCGATGCGCGCCTGTTTGACCGCTATGACGGCAAGGGTGTGCCGGAGGGCAAGGTCAGCCTGGGCATCCGTTTCACGCTGCAGGATACCAAACGCACGCTGACCCAGGCCGATTCCGATGCCGCATCGGCAGCGATTGTCGCGGCGATGGAGAAACGCTTCGGCGCAGTCCTGCGCGGATAACTGAGAGAAAAGTGATGATACGCAGCCCTGGCATATGCCAGGGCTGCGCTGTTTCAGCGCATAAAGTGCTGTCGAGCGCCGGTTTTGAGGAAGAGGCGGTCAAGCACTGTCAGATGAATGCCGACAAGGAATGCTCCCAAGGTTTCATGGCGTTCCCTCCCGTCGCTCGCTGTTTCTACTATAGCAGAAACCAGCCTGGGCGTGGCGACCGAGGTGGAACAGCGCGGTTGACCTGTCGCTGGCGGGAGGCAGCGTTGCGGGCATGCTGGCAGGAGTGGATGAAGTAGGGCGGGGGCCGCTGGCTGGGCCGGTCGTAACGGCGGCGGTGATTCTGTCACCGGATGACCCGTATCTGGGTGCCTATCGCGACTCCAAAAAGGTCGCGGAGAAGAAGCGGCTGAAGCTCTACCACCATATCCGTAAACATGCCGTGGCCTATGCTGTATCGATGGCGACGATCGAGGAGATCGACCGGCTCAATATCCTGCATGCGACGATGCTATCGATGCGCCGCTCGGTGGAGGGGCTGGGAGTGCGCCCGGCCCGCGTGCTGGTCGACGGTAACCGGGTGCCCGATCTCGCCGTGCCGGCTGAATCGGTGATCGGCGGCGATGATTCGGTGCAGGAGATCGCCGCAGCGTCGATCATCGCCAAGGTGATCCGCGATCGCATGATGGCCCGCTTCGATGCGCGCTACCCCGGCTATCAATTCTCCAAACACAAGGGCTACGGCACCAGAGTCCACATGGATGCGCTGCGCGAGCTGGGGCCGTGCCCGATCCATCGCCGCTCGTTCGTGCCGGTGGCGAAGCTGCTATAAAACCTGGCACCGCAGAGCCTTGCATCCCCTGCGGTGCAATGCCTTTACAGGATATAGCGTGAAAGATCCTCATCCTCGCAGATTTCGCCGAGCTGTTCGCGTACATATTCTGCACCGACCTGCAGCTGTTCGCCGCTGCGGTCGGAGGCTTCAAAGCTGATATCCTCGAGCACGCGCTCGAGCAGCGTATGCAGGCGGCGCGCGCCGATGTTCTCTGTCTTCTCGTTGACCAGCACGGCGATGCGGGCCAGCTCGGCAATGCCATCTTCACTGAATTCGATGCTGACATTCTCGGCCTGCAGCAGCGCCATATACTGACGCGTCAGGGATGATTCCGGCTCGACCAGAATGCGCCGGAACTCCGCCTCGCCGAGCGCGCTCAGGTTAACCCGGATCGGGAAGCGCCCCTGCAGCTCCGGGATCAGGTCGGACGGCTTGGCCAGATGGAATGCGCCGGAGGCAATGAACAGGATATGGTCGGTCTTGATATGGCCGTAACGGGTGTTGACCATCGTGCCCTCGACCAGCGGCAGCAGATCGCGCTGCACGCCTTCGCGGGATACCTCGCCGCCGGATGCGGCCGCGCCGCTGCGATGGGTGATTTTGTCGATCTCGTCGAGAAAGACGATGCCGTCGTTCTCGGCCCGTTTGATCGCCTCCTCCTTGATCGCCTCCTGATCGAGCATGCGGTCGGCCTCCTGCTGCTGGATGATTTTCAGCGCATCGGAGACATTCATCCGCTTACTGGTTTTTTGCTTGCCCATCATATTGCCGAGCATCTCCTGCAGATCCATCGCATCGCCGCTCTGCGCGCCGAACATCTGCAGTACCGGCGTGGTCTGCTGCGGTTCGACATCGATCTCGATCTGACGCTTGTCCAGCTCGCCGAGGCGTAGCTTGTGGCGCATCTTTTCGCGCGATTCGCTCGATGCCGATGCGTTGCCGCTGTGCGGGCCGTTCGGTGCGACCGGATGCGGAATCAGGATATCGAGCAGCTTGTCCTCGGCCGCCTTCTCGGCCTTGGTCTGCACTCGGGCCAGATGCTCCTCGCGTACGATCTTGATCGCGGTATCGACCAGATCGCGGATGATGGTCTCGACATCGCGGCCGACATAGCCGACCTCGGTGAACTTGGTCGCCTCGACCTTGATAAACGGCGCATTGGCCAGCCGCGCCAGCCGGCGCGAGATTTCGGTTTTGCCGACGCCGGTCGGGCCGATCATCAGGATGTTCTTCGGCGTGATCTCCTCGCGCATCGGGGATGCGACCTGCTGACGCCGCCAGCGGTTGCGCAGCGCAATCGCGACGGCGCGCTTGGCATCGTTCTGGCCGACGATATAGCGGTCGAGTTCGGAAATGATTTCACGCGGGGTCATGGTCTGGCTCACGTTTACGACTCCTTGGCAACAGTTTCGATGGTAATATTACTATTGGTGTAGATGCAGATATTGGCGGCGATCAGCATCGCCTCGCGGACAGCCTCGGCGGCCGGCAGGTCGCTGTGGTTGAGCAGGGCCGTGGCGGCGGCCTTGGCGTAACCGGCGCCCGATCCGATTGCGGCGACGCCGTCATCGGGCTCCAGCACATCGCCGTTGCCGGAGATCAGCAGCGTATTGTCGGCATCGGCGACAATCATCATGGCTTCGAGCTGGCGCAGGTATTTATCGGTGCGCCAGTC
>CAYSMR010000111.1:0-6498 GCA_964432195.1 uncultured Zetaproteobacteria bacterium
ATCCGGCCCGTATTCTCAATCCCGGCCGCATGTACAGGGATCTGTAGTGCAAACCCGCATCCTGCCATCAGTTCTGGATACGCCGGCCGGGCGCGAGGCCGACAAGATTCTGCGCAGCTGCGTACACTGCGGCTTCTGTACGGCCACCTGCCCGACCTATCAGCAGCTCGGCGACGAACTGGACGGCCCCAGAGGGCGCATCTACCTGATCAAGGATATGCTCGAGGGCGGGCCGGTATCGCGCACCACGCAGCAGCATCTGGACCGCTGCCTGAGCTGCCGGGCCTGCGAAACCACCTGCCCGTCCGGCGTCGCGTTTGCGCATCTGGCCGATATCGGCAGGCAGATGGTCGAGCAGCGCGTGCCCCGGCCGTGGTCCGGGCAACTGCTGCGCAGGCTGCTGCTGGCCGTGCTGCCCCGCCGCGCCCGCTTTGCCCGCCTGCTGGCGCTTGGCCGCATGCTGCAGCCGCTGCTGCCGGCGCGGCTCGCGCGACGGATTCCACCGCGCAAGGCTCGGCCGCAACAGGCCGAAGCCTGCCCGGCCGCGGCATTTCCGGAGCGCGCGCAGGCGAGAAAAATCCTGCTGATTGAAGGTTGCGTGCAGCCGGCCCTGTCGCCGGAGATCGATGCCGCGGCCGCCCGCGTGCTCGAAACGCTCAGCATCCAGACGCTGCGCACCGGCATGGTCCAGTGCTGCGGCGCAGTCGAGCATCACCTGAATGCGTCCGAGCGGGCGCTGCAACGGATGCGCGCCAATATCGATGCCTGGCTGCCGTTTCTCGATGCCGGCGCCGAGGCGATTGTCTCGACCGCCAGCGCCTGCGCGCTGGAGATTCGGGAGTACGGCTATCTGCTGCGCGACGATCCCGATTACGCCGACAAGGCGCGGCGGATCTCCGCGCGCTGCCGCGATCTGGTCGAACTGCTCGAGGCCGAGAACCTGGATGCGTTGCGCCCAAAGCAGCCCGCGCGCATCGCCGTGCACGCGCCGTGCACGCTGCAGCACGGCCAGCAACTGCAGGGCCGCGTCGAACGGCTGCTCGCCGGACTCGGCCATCAGCTGACGCCGGTCGCCGATGCCCACCTCTGCTGCGGCTCGGCCGGCGCCTACTCGCTCCTGCAGCCGGAGCTCGCCGCCGCGCTGCGCGACGACAAGGTGAAAGCCTTAAGCGCCGGCCGCCCGGAGATGTTCGTAACTGCCAATATCGGCTGCCTGCACCACATCTCCGCCGGCGCCAATCTGCCGGTGCGCCACTGGATCACGCTGCTGAGCGATGCGACGTGACACAACAATACAACCATAACCGCAATATCCATGCGGGTGCAAAGGGGCGCAAAACGGATTAATTTATCCGGTCTGAGATCAGGAGGTCCGCCATGACATCATCATTCCATCCCCCGCAACGCACGCTGATGGGGCCGGGGCCCTCGGATGTGAATCCGCGCATTCTGGAGGCGATGAGTCGGCCGATCATCGGCCACCTCGATCCGCTGTTCGTGCAGATGATGGATCAGATGAAAGCGCTGCTGCAGTACGCCTTCCAGACCGGCAATGAACTAACGATCCCGGTCTCCGCGCCCGGCTCGGCCGGCATGGAAACCTGCTTCGTCAACCTGATCGAGCCCGGCGACACCGTGATTGTCTGCCAGAACGGCGCCTTCGGCGGCCGCATGAAAGAGAATGTCGAGCGCTGCGGCGCGACAGCCGTCATCGTTGAGGATCAGTGGGGCCGGGCCTGCGATCCGCAGAAGCTGGAAGATGCGCTCAACGCGTACCCGCAAGCCACCACCGTCGCCTTTGTCCATGCCGAGACATCGACCGGCGCGATCACCGATGTCAAAACGATGTGCGAGATCGCCCATCGCCACGGCTGCCTAGTGATTGTCGACGCCGTCACCTCGCTCGGCGGCAGCGAACTGCGCGTTGACGCATGGGACGTCGATGCGGTCTATTCGGGCACCCAGAAGTGCCTGTCATGCACGCCGGGCCTGTCGCCGGTTTCGTTCAGCGAGGCGGCGCTTGAACGCATCCGCAATCGCAAATCGAAGGTGCAGAGCTGGTTCCTCGATCTGAGTCTGGTCATGGGCTACTGGGGCCGCGGCGCCAAGCGCACCTATCACCATACCGCGCCGGTCAATGCGCTCTATGCGCTGCACGAGGCGCTAGTGCTGCTGAAGGAGGAGGGGCTGGAGCAGGCATGGGCACGCCACGCCGCGCATCACCGCGCCCTGAAGGCCGGACTGGAAGCGCTCGGGCTGAGCTTTGTCGTGCCGGAGGCCGAACGGCTGCCGCAACTCAATGCCGTCGCCATTCCCGACGGCGTCGACGATGCCGCCGTGCGGGCGCTGCTGCTGAACGATTACAACCTCGAAATCGGCGCCGGCCTCGGCGTGATGGCCGGAAAGGTTTGGCGTATCGGTCTGATGGGTTATGCTTGCCGCAAGGATAATATGCTCAAATGCGTCTCCGCGCTCGATGAAGTGCTGAACCGCGTGGGCGCGCCGGTCACTCAGGGCCAGGCTACGGCCGCCGCGCTGGCGGCTTACGGCACGTAAATTCAGCGCAGGCCGCACAGCCTGCATAAAGCGAGATCATCATGCGTTTCTTACCCCATACCGAGGCTGATCGCCGCGCCATGCTGGAGAGCATGGGCATGGAGAGCATCAGCGAACTGTTCGCCGATATCCCGGCCGACTGTCATCTGGAGCCGGGCAGCCTGAACCTGCCGGAGGCGCTCTCCGAGGCGGGCATCGTGCGCAAGTTCACGCAGGCCGCCGAACAGAACCGCCACGCCGGCAACAGCCGCTGCTTCCTCGGCGGCGGCACCTATCACCATTTCGTGCCGGCTGTCGTCGATTATGTGATTTCGCGCGGCGAGTTCCTGACCGCCTATACCCCCTACCAGCCGGAGATCGCCCAGGGCACGCTGCAGGCGCTGTTTGAATATCAGACCATGATCGCGCGCCTGACCGGCATGGATGTCTCCAACGCATCGATGTATGAAGCCGCAACGGCCACGGCGGAGGCCGCGCTGATGGCGCGCCGGGTGACCCGCAAAACGCGCACAGTGATTGCCGGCTCGGTCAATCCGCGCTACCGCGCCGTCACCGAAAACTATCTCTCCCGGCTGGACGGAGAGCATGTCGAGGTCGGGATGGGCCGCTTCGGCACCGATCTCGATGCGGTCATCGCTGCGATCGACGCACAGACCGCCTGCGTCATCGTGCAATACCCCGACTTTTACGGCTCGCTCTACGATCTGGCGCCGCTGCGCGCCGCATGCGATGCGCACAAGTGCCTGATGGTTGTCGCCTTCTCCGATATCTCCGCGTTCGGGCTGATCGAACCGCCGGGCGCCTACGGCGCCGATATCGCGGTCGGTTCCGGGCAGGCGCTCGGCATCCCGATGGCCTTCGGCGGCCCGCATCTGGGCGTCTTCGCATGCAGGCAGAAATATCTGCGCCAGATGCCCGGCCGCGTCTGCGGCCTGACCCGCGACGCCGACGGCAAGCGCGGCTTCGTGCTGACGCTCTCCACGCGCGAGCAGCATATCCGCCGCGAAAAGGCGACCTCGAATATCTGCACCAATCAGGGACTGATGTGCACAGCCGCCGCGACCTATATGACGCTGATGGGCGATGCCGGCCTGGAAACCGTAGCCCGCAATTCGGCCGCGGCGCTGGCGATGCTGGTCGAGCGGCTGCCGGCCGGTGTGCAGGCGGCCGACGGCCCGCGCTATAACGAGACCGTGCTCAGCTTCAGCGATCAGACCGCGCGCGATGCGTTTGTCGCGGCAGCCCGCGCGCGGGATATCTTTGCCGGCATTCCGCTGGAGCGCTTCGAGCCCGGAATCGAGGCCCGGCATCTGCTGGTCGCAACCACCGAGATGATCGATGAGAGCGACATCAACGACTATATCGTGACGCTGGAGGCAGCCCTGTGAGTCAGCAGCAATCATCGACCTACTCTGCCGTATCCGGCATTCAGCATGAGGAGCCGCTGCTCTTCGAGCATGCCCATGAAGCGCCCGAATCGATCAGCCTGCCGGGCGTGAACGCCGCTGCGCCGGCCGCGCTGGATGCGTTCAAACGACGCTCCCCAGCCAATATCCCGGGCCTCTCTGAGCCGGAGGCGGTGCGCCATTTCGTGCGCCTGAGCCAGTGGAACCACGGCATCGAGACCGGCTTCTATCCGCTCGGCTCCTGCACAATGAAATACAATCCGCGCGTCAACGAACAGCTCGCACGGCTGCCGGGACTGGCCCAGCTGCATCCGGATCAGCCCGAGGATTCGGTACAGGGCGTGCTGGCGCTGCTCTACGAACTGCAGGGCTGGCTGGCCGAGATCTCCGGCTTCTCCGATGTCACCCTGCAGCCAGCCGCCGGCGCGCACGGCGAACTAGCCGGCCTGATGATGATCCGCGCAGCGCTCGATGCGCGCGGCGACCAGCACCGCAAAAAGGTGCTCGTGCCCGATTCGGCGCACGGCACCAATCCGGCCTCGGCGGCGCTGTGCGGCATGTTCACCGTCGAGATCAAGTCCGGCCCGGACGGCCGCATCGACCTGGACGAGCTGAAACTCCACCTCGATGACGATGTTGCAGCGCTGATGATGACCAACCCGAACACGGCTGGCGCATTTGAATCGGATATCCGGGAGATCTGCCGGCTGGTGCACGAGGCCGGCGGACTGGTCTACGGCGACGGCGCCAATCTCAATGCGCTAGTCGGCGTCGCCCGCCCCGGCGACATGGGTCTGGACTGCCTGCATATCAATGTGCACAAGACCTTCTCGACGCCGCACGGCGGCGGCGGCCCGGGCGCAGGCCCGGTCGCTGTCAACGATACGCTGAAACCGTTTCTGCCGGCTCCGCGCATCGTCAAAACAGACGGCCGCTACCGTATCGACGGCGGCGATGCGCAGTCGATCGGACCGATCCTGAGCACGCTCGGGCAAACCGGCGTCTATATGCGCGCCAATGCCTATATCTCGGCCTTCGGCCGCAACCATCTGCACCGGATCGCACAGGATGCGGTGCTCAATGCGAACTATGTGCTGCACCGGCTGAAAACAGCGTATCACGTGCCGTTCGGCGGGCTGTGCAAGCATGAGTGCCTGCTGACCGATGCGTATCAGGAGAAACACGGCGTCAAAACGCTCGATATCGCCAAGCGGCTGATCGATCTCGGCTTCCACCCGATGACCGTCTATTTCCCGCTGATTGTGCATGGCGCGATGCTGATCGAGCCGACCGAAACCGAATCGCGCGAAATACTGGACGCCTTCTGCGATGCGATGCTGGAGATCGCAGAGCAGTGCGCCGCCGGCGATACCGAAGCGTTGCACGATGCCCCGCTCAAACCGATCCGGCGCCGACTCGATGAAACGCAGGCGGCCCGCAAGCCGGTGCTGGTCTGGCCGCAGCAGTAAGGGAGATGCTGATTTATTGCCATCTTGGCAATGCAGTCCGCTCAGGCAAAAGCGCGGTTTTGCCGTCGCTTACAAATCAGGCACTTACGCGCCTGATTTGGGCAGGCCGTCCATGGCCTGCGCGGAAATACTGAATAAATCAGCATTTCCTAAGGCGAACCATAGCGCGGACTATAGCTGCCGGTTTTTCGCCTCGATCCAGCGCGACATGAATTCGGTGCTGCGCTGTTGATGATGGCGCAGCATCATGCCGGTGAAGTGACGCCGGCGATGCGCGGCCAGTTCCGCGCGCAGCGATAGCAGCCGTTCGATCAGGGCCGACCCGTTGCGTTCGGCATCGAACAGCGCCCGCACAATCGCATGGCCGTCGGCCTGCGCCCGCTGCCAGCGCGCCTGCTCGCAATAGAGACGCACGGCCGCATCGGCGAACGCATCGGCGTCATCTTCAATCCCGCCTGGCCAGGCCAGGTCGTCGCGATACATCCCCTCCGCGCCGACGCTGGTGCTGACGACCGGCGCGCCGTTGCGCATCGCATCGGCCAGCTTGGTCTTGATGCCGGCCCCGAAGCGCAGCGGCGCCAGACAGAGCCGGTACCGCCGCATCACCGCATCGACCGAATCGGCCCGCCCGTGCATCAGAAAGCCGCCCTCCGGATCGTGCATCGCAGCCGCATGCGCCGGCATATAGGCTCCGTAGACATGCAGCCGCGCCTGCGGCAGGTGAGCGCGAATCCGCGGCCAGATCTGCTGTCGCAGCCAGTCGACCGCATCCCGGTTCGGAGCATGGCGAAAATTGCCGATCGTCGTGAAATCGACGCGCGCCTGATAGCCCGGCTGCGCCTGCTTCGCATCGTTCTCGAACATAAACGGGCAGAGATGCAGCTGCGAGGCGGGAAGACCGAACTGTGCGACCAGCAGCTGCTGCTCATAATCGGAGACCAGAATCGATAAATCGGAGCGGTGCAGCGCGGCGATTTCGCGCAGCGCCACATCGTTATAGAGATCGTCGCGCGCGACATCGCGCACGACAGCGGCCCGGCGCCTGAACAGCCGCCGACGCACCTCGC
>CAYSMR010000112.1:0-6472 GCA_964432195.1 uncultured Zetaproteobacteria bacterium
GATACCGCCCAGCGAATCTTTGTCCGCAAATAGCAAGTCCTGCTACCACTGCGGCCTGCCGGCCAACGGTTCAACAGCCTGTCGCGGCGATATCAACGGCGCCGAACGGCTGTTCTGCTGCAGCGGCTGCCTGAGCGTCTGCCAGGTCATTCATGATGCCGGCCTGACCGGCTTTTACGACCGCCTGAACAAACGCGAAGCCACGATCGCCCCGCCGCCGGATGCGCCGGCCGATATCGATCAGTATGATCTCGAGGAAGTCCAGCAGCAGTGCGTTGAAACCCTGCCTGACGGCGAGCGTCGGGCCCGGCTGATCGTCGAGGGGATTCACTGCGCCGCCTGCGTATGGCTGATCGAAAAAGCGCTGGCCGGCATGCCCGGCGTTGTTCTGGCCGAGGTCAATCTGGCCCATCACCGGCTGCTGCTGCAGTGGCGGCCGAAACAGGTCCCGCTGTCGCAGATCATGCGCCGGCTGGCTGCGCTCGGTTATGTCGCCGTACCGTTCAATCCCGACCGCGCCGAAGCCGCGCTGCAACAACAGAACCGGCGGCTGCTGTTCCGAATGGGCTTTGCCGGCTTCGGCGCAATGAACATTATGTGGATCTCGATCGCGCTCTATGCCGGCGCATTCTCCGGCATCAGCAGCGAATATCGCCACTTCTTCCACTGGGTCAGCTGTGCGATCGCAACGCCGGTGCTGCTCTACTCCGGCGGTCCGATCCTGCGTTCGGCCTGGCTCGGGCTGCGCCGGAGCGCGCTCGGCATGGATCTGCCGATCAGTATCGGCGCGCTGGCCACCTACAGCTACTCACTCTGGCAGACCGTGCAGGGTGGCACGCATGTCTATTTCGATACCGTCGTCGTATTCCTGTTCGTGATTCTGATCGGCCGCTATCTGGAGGCACTGGCCCGACGCAATGCCTCATCGGCGACGATGCAACTGCTGGAGCTGCAACCCCGCATGGCCACGCGTCTGCTGCCCGATGGCAGCGAGGAGCGTATCGCCGTGCGACAGCTGCAACCGGGCGACCGGTTGCGCATCAAGCCGGGCGATAAAGCGCCGGCCGACGGCATGATTCTGGAGGGCTGCTCCCATATCGACGAATCGATGCTGACCGGTGAATCGAGGCCGGTACGCAAGCAGCCCGGCTCCCGCATTGCCGGCGGCACGGTCAACGGCGAAGCGCCGCTGATCATGCAGGTGGAGGCCACCGGCGCCGACACGGTACTGTCCCGGATCATCCATCTGGTCGAATCGGCGCAGGGCTCGAAAGCGCGCATCCAGCGTCTGGCCGACCGGATCGTGCCTTGGTTTGTCGCCGCAACCCTGCTGCTGGCCGCGCTGAGTCTGTTCTACTGGTGGATGCATGCCGATTTCGATACCGCGCTGCTGGCCGCCACGGCCGTGCTGATTATCACCTGCCCCTGCGCGCTTGCTCTGGCCACGCCGATGGCGATCGCCGTGAGCACTGGCCTGTCAGCCGGTCACGGCGTGCTGATCCGCAACGGCGAGGCGCTAGAGCGCTTGTCGGAGACAACCCATGTCGTGCTCGACAAAACCGGCACGCTGACCACCGGGCAGATGCGCGTAACAGAGATTCTGCCTGCTGACAGCGCCGATGACCCGGAGCGACTGTTGCAACTGGCCGGCGCGCTGGAGCGCCACTACTCCCACCCGCTGGCCGCCGCGATCTGCGCATCCGTGGAGGCGGCGACGCTGACGTTTCCGGACAGTCACGACCAACAGCTGCTGGCCGGCATGGGCATCGGCGGTCGCGTCGGCAAGCATCAGATATGGATCGGCAATCAGCGCCTGATGCAGGCGCAGCAAATACCGCTGCCGGCGGCGGCACTCGCGCACTGCCGTCGGATTGAGGCCGGGATGGGCGCGGCAGTCCTGATTGCCGTGGACGGCGCGTATGCCGGCCTGTTGCGCATCGAGGATCAGTTGCGGGAGAGCGCTGTAGGGCTGATCTCGGCACTGGCGGCGCGCGGCATCGGCATGACCCTGTTAACCGGCGACTCGGCAGCGGCGGCGGCGCATCTTAAACAGCAACTGTGCGAACAGGACGGCGCGGAGATCCGGGTAATTACCGACGTGCTGCCGGCCGATAAGGCTGCCTGCGTAAGCGCGCTGCAGCAGCAGGGCGAACATGTGCTGATGGCCGGCGACGGCATCAATGATGCGCCGGCGCTGGCACAGGCGGATGTCAGTCTGGCCATGGGCAGCGGCACCGATGTCTCGATGGAGTGCTCCGATATCGTGCTGATGGGCAGCGATCTGGCGCGCATCCTATGGACAATCCGGCTGGGCAGCGTGACGCTGAGAACCATCCGCCAGAATCTGACACTGTCGCTGGCCTATAATCTTATTCTGGTGCCGGTTGCGATGGCTGCGTGGGTGACGCCGGTATTTGCCGCACTGGCTATGCCGCTGAGCTCGTTGCTTGTGATCGGTAATGCCATCCTGATCCGACGACGGGTATAAACACGGCAGCTGGGCGAAAATCGTAAACAGAGGCAACAAAAAAACTCCGGCGCCATAAGAGAGGGGGAAGGGGTCGGCGCCGGAGTTCTTCTGCAGCTGCAACCCGGCAGAGCATCTGCCAAGACAAACATGCATAAAAAATGAATTTTATATCGCTCAACGCATCCTGTCAACGCTTTTCGACTGCTGTTGTTCCGCATCCGTTTCATTCGTATGATCAGCAATCATCGCTCATGCGCCGGCATGAGCTGGAGGATGCATGAGCGTAATCTACGGTTTGATTCCGGGGATGATCATTCTGGGGCTGGTCAGCGTGCTAGTCTTTTTCTGGGCCGTGAAAAACGGTCAGTACGACGATATGGAGGGGCCGGCCCACCGTATTCTCGACGATGATGACATGGACGAGCGCGACAGCGAACCCCGCAAACAGCAGCCCGGCGAGCCGCATAACGAATCATGAACGGGCTGACGCCTGAACTGCTGCTGATGGCCTCGATGGGCTTTATGGGCAGCCTGCACTGCATCGGCATGTGCGGCGGTCTGGTTACGGCCGTCACGATGAGTCAGCCCGGAGTCCGCCACGCCGGACTGCTGATCTATCAAGGCGGACGCATCACAAGCTATGCCCTGCTCGGCCTGATTGTCGGCGTCAGCGGGAGCGCGCTCGGCGCCGTCGGCGGCGATAGTGCACAGCGCGCATTTGCGCTGCTGGCCGGCGCGCTGATCATCATCTTCGCACTGAATCTGGCCGGCTGGCTGCCCGATCCGCTGCGCCGCTTCTCGGCCTGGGCCGGCGATAAAACTGGGCTGGCGCGACTGGCCCGCCGCGCGGCGGAGCGCGCCAGCGGCGGCAGCTGGTTCGCGCTGGGGCTGGCCAACGGGCTGCTGCCATGCGGACTGGTCTATGCGGGCCTGTCGCTGGCTCTGGCTGCCGACAGCGCCGCCGCGGCGGCCACGATGATGATCGCGTTCGGCATCGGCACCGTACCGGCAATGATGCTCGTTCCGTCGCTGCTGCACCGTCTGACGCCGGCGCGCCGGCACGCCGCGATGCGCACGGCGGCCATGCTGATGACTGCGCTGGGGCTGTTAACGATCTACCGCGGCGTTATCGTGATGCAACACCCGGGGTAATAATATACACCCCCGGCATTGCCGATGCGCTCCCTCGAATCGTGCGGATGGAAATAACTACTGCGGATTCACGAAATGGAGCAGCGGCGGCCCCTCCCCGGCCAGCTCGGCGGAGAGCCCGATCGCATCATAGACCAGGCGCTGCCGCTGCTGATCAATCCGTTCCACCCGATCCGGCTCCCCGAAGCGCGCCTTCAGCGTGGCGGCATCGATATGCAGGTTCGGAATCAGCGTCAGTTCACGCACCCTCGCCGCATGCACGAGTTCATAATCTTCCGGCGCCAGATTCATCCGCGCGACATTGTTCGGATAGAGATGCGGCACCGTGGCGCGAGACTCCAACGCCTTGAGCGCCCCTTCGCCCGGATCGAGCAGCAGAATCACCTTGGTATGGTCGGCAATGGCCGGAAAGAACGCCTCCAGCTTCAGCCCCGCTTTCGGGTCGCCCTGCGGGTAGATATAGAGTGCCACATCGCTCTTGCTCTGCAGAATATGCTCGGCTTCTCGCAGGCTGGTCTCCCCCAGCGTCACGCCGAGCACATGCAGATGCCCAGCCGCATCGACGCGCGTATCCAGCGCGCCACCGCCCTGTTTGTAATGGGTGCTGGTCCACGCAAACACCGCAACGGTAACCAGAACGACGGCCAGCAGCATCCACAGCGCCATGCGGTCGCCGGAACGCGGGCGCGCGCCGGATGGTGAGGTCGAAGATGTCATGATCTGTCCTCCTGATCCGCCAGCGCCGCCGCCTCGGTCAGATGCCGGGGCAGCTCCTTGCGGGTCTTGCCGGCCAGCGTGCCGAGGGTGGCGATCTGGCTGATCACATTGCCGTGCCCGGACGTGATGCGGTTGTGCGCGGTGCCGTAGGCTGCCTGCGCCTGCTCCAGTCGCTTCCCGATCTCCTCGAACGCGGCGACAAAATCGACCATCTTGTCATGCAGCTTGCTGGCCCGGTCGATCAGTTTAGCCACGTTCTCGCTCTGATGCTCATAACGCCAGAGCTGCTCGATCAGCTTTAGCGTCGCATAGAGCGTGGACGGCGTCACCACAGCCACGCGCTTGTCAAACGCCGCCTCGAAAATACCCTGATCGGCCTCGATCGCCATCATATAGGCCCCCTCGATCGGCACGAACATCAGCACATAATCGGGCGAATGGATATTCGGCAGCTGGTCGTAGCGCTTCTCCGACAGCGAACGGATATGATTCTTCAGGCTGTTCACATGCGCCTTGATCGCCTGCTTGCGCGCCGACGCGTCAGCAGCCGAGAGGGCGCGCTCGTAATCGCTCAGCGACACCTTGGAATCGATAATAATGTGCTTGTCGCCGGGCATGCGCACGATCACATCCGGACGATGGCGCCTGCCGCCGCCGATATCGGTCGAATCCTCGCGCAGGAACTCATGCCCTTCGCGCAGCCCCGAACTCTCCAGCAGCCGCTCCAGAATCATTTCGCCCCAGTTGCCCTGCGCCTTGCTCTCGCCCTTGAGCGCCTGGGTCAGATTCAGCGCATCCTCGCTCATCTGCCGGTTCAGCTGCTCCAGCTGTTCCAGATGCGCCTTCAGCGCGGCGCGATCCTTCGCATCGTTCAAATGCACCTCATCGACCCGCTTGCGGAACTCGCCGAGCTGTTCGCGCACCGGCCCGAGCACCTCATCGAGGCTGGCCCGGTTCTGCTCGGCAAAGCGTTTCCCCTTCTCGTCGAAAATCCGGTTGGCCAGCAGCTGAAATTCGGCGGACAATTTCTCTTTCGCCTCGGCCAGCAGAGACAGCTTTTCGGCTGCCGCCTTGCGCTCGCCCTCCAGCCGCGTCTCCAGCTCGGCAATTTCGGTCCTGCTCCCGGAGAGTTCCCGATTCAGCGCCTCGATGGCCACCTCTTTCGCCGCGACCTCCTCCCTGAGCTCCGACTCGCGCCGACCGGCCTGCTCCACCTGCTCGCGCAGCGACGCCTCGCTGACCTTCAATGCAGTCATCTCCTCGCCGAGCGCTGCGCGCTGCTGCCGCTGCGCCTCCAGCTCATCCGTAAGCCGCTGCACCGATGCGTTCAGCGCATCCATCGCCGCCCTGCGACTGCGATCATGCAGAAACCACAGGCCCAGAATCAGGGCGATCACGCCGGTCAATACTGTTGTTTCAATCATTTACGCTCCGCCTCGCCTCTGCCCAACAACAAGCCCTGCATCCTGTCCCGTATTTTCACTGTCAGGCCCTGATGATTCATACAAACATTCGCATCAAGACGCGTTCGCCGGCAGCAGCGGCAGCGCGCGACTATTTTTTCAGCAACTCCGGCACGGCAGCCAGCGCATCCCCGAGCTTGTCCGGCTCGCTGCCGCCGGCCATCGCCATATCCGGCTTGCCGCCGCCCTTGCCGCCGCAGATCGCGGCCGCTTCGCGCACAATCGTGCCGGCATTGTAACGACCGACCAGATCGGCCGTGACACCAGCGATCAGCTGCACTTTCGGACCATTCTTCTGCCCGAACACCAGCACGCCCGATTTCAGCTTGGCCTTGGCCTTGTCCATGAAGTCGCGCAGGTTTTTCACGCCGCTCACTTCCGCCGCTAATAGCGGCACTCCATCGACATCGACGGCCTGCCGGACCAGATCGTCGAGCAGACCGGTGGATTGTTTGGCGCGCAGCGCCTCCAGCTCCTTCTCGGTCTGCTTCAGCTTCGCCTGCAGGTTCACCACCGCATCGGCCGCCTCGAACGGACGCACCTTCAGCAAACCAGCCACCTCGCCCAGCGTATTGATATCGTTCATCAGGCTCTGATAGGCAGCCTCGCCGGTCACCGCCTCGATGCGGCGGATGCCGGCGGCAATGCCGGTCTCCGAAACGATGCGGAA
>CAYSMR010000113.1:0-6443 GCA_964432195.1 uncultured Zetaproteobacteria bacterium
ATCAAATAATGTTAACAGGCCCTAGTCCTGGCCGGACGCTGCTTTTATGGCTGGCCGGGCGCGCTGGCAGGCACGGCTGGCTGTCCCGGGCCTATACTCGCGCCCCCGATGGTCACTGAACTGAAACAACTCGATCAACTGGCGGAGCTGATTCGCCACTGCATGAACGCCAATCAGCGCGGCTTCCGCAACCGGCTGCGGCGCATGCGCGCGCGCCTGAAACAACAGCGGGATATCGGGCAGGGGGTGTTGCGGCTAGAGGCCGATATCGAGCGCTCCAGGGCTCGGCTTGCGGCGCGCCGGGCGCAGCTGCCCGAGATCCGTTTTCCCGATGCGCTGCCGGTCAGCGCCAAACGGCAGCAGATCGCCGATGCGATCAGCGCCCATCAGGTTGTCATTGTCGCCGGCGAGACCTGGTCGGGCAAAACGACCCAGCTGCCGAAGATCTGCCTGCAGCTTGGCCGCGGTATTGCCGCAACGATCGGTCATACGCAGCCGCGCCGGATCGCTGCGCGCAGCGTGGCCGCGCGCATTGCCGAGGAGCTGGGATCATTGCCCGGCGAGCTGGTCGGTTACAAGGTGCGCTTCTCCGATCGCAGCGGCGGCAACAGCTGCATCAAGCTGATGACCGACGGCATCCTGCTGGCCGAAATCCAGTGCGATCCGCTGCTGCAGCAATACGATACGCTGATTAGCGACGAGGCGCACGAGCGCAGCCTGAATATCGATTTCCTGCTCGGTTATCTGAAGCAGATTCAGCCGCGCCGGCGCGATCTGAAGCTGATTATTACTTCGGCGACGATCAATACCGGGCGCTTCTCGCGCTTCTTCGATCAGGCGCTGGTCATCGAGGTGAGTGGGCGCAACTATCCGGTCGATATCCTCTACCGGCAGCCGCTCGATGACGCCGACCGAACAGGATCGGGTGTTCAGGCCGCATCGCGGTCGCCGTATCGTGCTGGCGACCAATGTCGCGGAGACGTCGCTGACGGTGCCGGGAATCTGCTTCGTGATCGATTCGGGGCTGGCGCGCATCAGTCGCTACAGCAGCCGCAGCAAGATTCAGTGCCTGCCGATCGAGCCGGTATCGCAGGCCAGCGCCAATCAGCGCGCCGGCCGCTGCGGCCGTATCGCGCCCGGCATCTGTTTCCGGCTCTACAGCGAGGCCGATTTCCTGCAGCGGCCCGAGCAGACCGATCCGGAGATCCGTCGCACTCGTCTGGCCAGCGTCATCCTGCAGATGCTCACGCTCGGGCTCGGCAGAATCGAGGATTTCACGTTTATGGATCCGCCGGAGCCGCGCGCGATCAGCGACGGCTACCGGCTGCTGGAGGAGTTGCAGGCCGTTGAAGGTGCGCCTGCCGGCGGCGGCAAGCGGCGGGGGACGACTCTTCGGCAGCTGACTGCGATCGGCCGGCAGATGGTGCGGCTGCCACTGGACCCGCGTCTGGCCCGGATGGTCGTGCAGGCCGAGCGTGAGCGGGCGCTCGATGAGGTGCTGATAATCGTATCGGCGCTGTCGGTGCAGGATCCGCGCATCCAGCCGGCCGATCAGCGCCAGCAGGCCGATGCGAAGCACCGGCTGTTCAGCGACGAGGACTCCGATTTCTTCAGCTGGCTGAGGCTGTGGCGCTGGTATCATGAACAGGCGCGCCATCTGAGCTGATCGAAGCTGCGTAAGCTCTGTCAGCAGCACTATCTCTCGTGGATGCGCATGCGCGAATGGCACGATCTGCACAGCCAGCTGCTCGCCAGTGCGGCCGAGTTGAAGATGCGGCCGAACCGGCAGCTGGCCGATGCGGATGCGATTCACCGCTCGATCCTAGCCGGGCTGCTCAGCCATATCGCGCAGCGCCATCCCGAAAAGGGGTATATCGGCGCGCGCGGGCTGCAGCTGGCGATCTTCCCCGGCTCGGCGCTGGCGAAGCGGCCGCCCGGCTGGAGTCGCTGGCGCCGCTTCTTCTCCGGCGGCAGTACAGCGAGCCGCACTGGTCGCGCATATGAGCAGCTGACGCTCTACGGGCTGACGCTGGTTGCGCGCCGCCGCATCCACTACGGCCCGATCGATCCGGCTCTCTCCAGAGAGCTGTTCATTCGCCATGCGCTGGTCCGGATGGAGTACCAGACGCATGTGCCATTCTTCAAACATAACAGAGCGTTGCTGCAGAAAGTTGAGAAAATGGAGCACAAGAGCAGGCGGCGGGATCTGCTGGCCGACGAGCAGGCGCTGTACGACTTCTTCGACGCGCGCCTGCCGGCCGATATCTGCAACGGCCGGCGCTTCGAGCAGTGGCGCAAACAGGCCGAAGCGGAGCAGCCGCAGCTGCTGTTTCTCTCCGAATCGCTGCTGAACGGGCAGGGCGCGGGCATCGATGCCGACGCGCTCCCGGACCGGCTGCGCATCGGCCGGCTGAATCTGAAGCTGAGCTACCATTTCGATCCGGGTCACCGCGCCGATGGCGTGACGCTGCATGTGCCGGTCGCGGCAATCGGGCAGTTGCAGCCGGAGCGCTTCGAATGTCTGGTGCCGGGCATGCTGGTCGAGAAGCTGACGCGGCTGATCAAATTGCTGCCGGGCGGCTTGCGCAAACAGTTCGTGCCGGCGTGGAGTTTGCCCGCGCCCGCGCCTGCGCCGAGAGCATGCCCTTTGCGGAAGGCTCATTGCTGCGCGCATTGTCGAAGCAGCTAGAGCGCATGACCGGCGTCGAGGTGGGCATACGCGACTGGCAGCCGGAGAAGCTGCCGGCGCATCTGCAGATGAAGTTCGCCGTCTATGATGCGGACGGCAAGCGGATCGCTGAGGATACGAATCTGGCGGTGCTGCAGCACCGCTATGCGGATCTGGCACGCGATCAGCTGCAGGCGCGTCGTGCACCGGGATCTGCGCCGCAGCGGCATTGTGCGCTGGGATTTCGGGACGCTGCCCGAATCGGTGCAGCAGCGTTCGGGTCGCCAGCAGCTGCAGCTGTTTCCGGCACTGGTCGATCGGCGGCAGAGCGTGGCGATCGAGCTGTTCGAGAGCCGTACTGCTGCCGATGCGGCCATGCGCGACGGTTTGCGCCGGCTGTTTATGCTGAGCCTGAATGCACAGGCGCAGCTGCTGCGTAGGCAGCTGCCGGGGCAGCGGGAGATGAGCATGCTCTATGCCCATCACAGCAGCCTGAGCGAGGATCTGCTCTGTACGCTGTTCGATGCGCTGTTCATGGACGCGCCGGCAGCAGGATTTCGAAGTCAGGCTTCAGGCGCGCAGGGCGGACGTAGTGGCCTGCGGCGAGCGGCTGGCCGGTTTCGTGCTGCAGACGCTGAGAGAGGCCGTATCGCTGCGCCAGGCGCTGGATCAGGTGCGCGCCGCAGCCCTCGCGCCGGTCGTTGCGGATATCCGGGCTCAGCTCGATGCGCTGATTGCGGATGGTTTCGTGCGCCGTACGCCGGCGCGCTGGCTAGAGGAGCTGCCCCGTTTCCTGCAGGCCGCCGAGCTCCGGCTGCAGCGGGCCGGCCCGAGACTCAAACAGGATCAGCAGCATGCGGCGGCTGTGCAGCGCCTGCAGGAGGCGCATCAGCGCGAATATGCGCAGCGGAGCGGAGCGCGCACGGCGAGGATTGCAGCGCGCTGGAGCCGTTCCGCTGGCTGATCGAAGAGCTGCGCGTGTCGCTGTTCGCCCAGAATCTGAAGACCAGTGTGCCGGTATCGCTCAAGCGGCTGGAGCGGGAGTGGGCGGCGCTGACGGCGTAAAGATTATTGACTAGGGGGGGGCTGATCGGGGCGCTATCCCCGTTGCATGTTCCTTTCCGCCCGACTGCTTAGTGCGCTGCCGACTGCTGCCCGGCGCAGGTCGGGCAGAGGCCGGTCCAGATGCGCTGTTCATGTTCGATCTGCCATGCGGCCAGCTCGGCCGGCAGCAATGGCAGTCCGGCCTGCGGATCGTTCAGGTCGATAATCGCCTTGCAGCGACTGCAGCAGGCGTGATCGTGCGGCGTCGTGTTGCTGTCGAACACGCTATTGCCGTGCACCTCGAAGCGGCGTAGCAGCCCGGATGATTCAAACTGGCCAAGCGTCAGATAGACCGTATTCATCGAGATCGCCGGATGTGTTTTCCGCAATGCCTGATAGGCCATGCGCGCAGTGATATGAGTTGGCTTTCGCAGCACCAGTTCAGCAACGGCCAGCCGTTGCGGGGTGACGCGCAGCCCGTGTTTGCGCAGCAGGGCGGGGATATCCTGTGTGGTTGACATTGGCGCATGGTTGCATAATCTCCACATTTAGTAAAGATTCCTATAAAGGAGGAGTTATGAAACTTATAAAACTGTTCAGTTACGGCATTGCAGCGCTGGTCTGCGCCGGCGTCGCGCAGGCCGGCGAGCGGCCGGCCGATGTGCCGGAGGGGATGGGCGTCCTGCCGGCCCAGGCGCCGGTGCCGGCCGATAATCCGATGAGCAAGGCCAAGGTCGAGCTCGGTAAAAAGCTCTATTTCGATCCGGCTCTCTCCAAAAGCGGTCATTTCTCGTGTAACTCCTGTCATAATCTAGGTACCTGGGGCGTCGACAATCAGGTGACGTCGATCGGTCATCGCTGGCAGCGCGGCGGCCGCAATGCACCGACGGTGCTGAACGCCGGATTCTGGAGCAAACAGTTCTGGGATGGGCGCGCGCTGTTGCTGGAGGATCAGGCCAAGGGGCCGCCGCTGAATCCGGTCGAGATGGCGATGGACTCCGAAGCCGATGCGGTGGCGCGTCTGCAGACGGCCGGCTACGGTCCGGAGTTCGAGGCCGTGTTCGGCAAGAACAGTATCAATTACGACAATATGGCCAAAGCGATCGCGGCCTTTGAACGCACGCTGAATACGCCGGATGCGCCGTTCGATCTCTATGTGCAGGGCAGGGGCGAGATCAGCGCAGCGGCCAGGCGCGGCATGAAGAAGGTTGCCGATATCGGCTGTACGTCGTGCCACTCCGGCCCGCTGTTTACCAGCAATCAGTTCGTGCCGTTCAAATATGGCAAGGACAGCGGGCTGAAGAGCGTGACCGGCAAGGATGAGGATGATCATGTGTTCCGCGTCCAGTCGTGGCGCAATGTCGCGATGACCGCGCCCTATTTCCACGACGGCAGCGCAGCGACACTTGATGAAGCCGTGCGGACCATGGCCCGTGTGCAGCTGGATATGCACCTCTCTGATCGCGACGTGTCCGATATCGTTGCATTTCTGGAAACGCTGACCGGCAAGATGCCGCAGATTACCTATCCGGTACTGCCGCGCCCGGCCGGCCACGCGCTGAACTGGAAAGAGTAAACACCGCCTGTCATCAGGCCGCCTGATAACGCAGGCCCGGTTGCCCGGGCCTGCGTTTTTTGTTCCTTTTTGGAAAGCTGAGCGAAGCTTTGGACAGAGCAGAAATATAGCCATATTGAAAAAGGCACGACTAGTCTCGCCGCCTTTGGAAGAACCTGATAACAAGAGCGGGGGAGGCTGGCGTAGTTTCAGCTTCACTTGCAACAGATGCAGTTTACAGACGACCAGCAGAGGGGGATTGGTCTGCTTGGTAATCGCAGGTTATGGCAGGTTCACTATTACAGATATTCGAGCGCTGTTGCTTTGATTCTGTCTGCATGTTGGAAAATATCGTCCAAGGAGTCGATCGGGGTTAGTTCTTCCTGTTTGTTGGAGATTAGACCGATATACCACTGCGAGTGATCCAAGTGCAGCCGACAGATAGGTTTTCGGTTGTTATCATCGAGTAGGATTCCACAATAGCTTTTTGTATCTCTCATTGCGACGCGTTATATGTTCGTCGGTTCGGAACAGTTCGGCCGCCGAGCCGAAAATTATTTTTAATGCCACAAGAAACAGGATGACGCCTCCGGCAACATGCAGAGAGGCCTGCTCGATGCCGAACCAGGCCAGCAGTTGCTGGCCGAGCAGCGCGAAGAGGGCGAGAATGATGCCTGCAATCGCCATTTCACGCGTCACGGCATAGAGATAGCGCCGGCGCGGCAGCGCCTAGAGCACGCTGATCACAAACGGCAGGTTACCGAACGGATCCATAACCAGCAGCAGCGGGATGGTAATCTAGATCACGTCCATAGCTTCCATATAGGGCTTCAGGACGGAGGAATAAATATGTCCAGCCTTGCCGGGGTAGATCCTCCCGGCTCGCGATTGCGGCAGTTATTTCTCGATCAGCACCAGATATTTGTCGTCATCTGTAGGTTCGACGGAGAGGACCTTGAAGCCCTGTTCCTCGCAGGAGCGGGGGACATTCTCCAGCGGCTCGCCCTTGTTCAGCAGCACTTCCAGCTGTTCACCCGCATCCATCTGGGCCAGCTTCAGCTTCACTTTGACAAAAGTCATCGGGCAGGTTTCACGGGTAATATCGAGAAAATGTTTCATGGTCGCTCACTGCTGTCCGGTTAAGCATCGATCAGTGCCAACTGTAGTAAATTCATA
>CAYSMR010000114.1:0-6424 GCA_964432195.1 uncultured Zetaproteobacteria bacterium
GGGCAAGCCGCTGATTACCGTGGCCTGTAATGAAGATATGACCGCATCGGATCTGGTCGGGCGCTATCTGCTCGATGCCAACGGCACCCGCTGGCTGGACGGCCCGCTGACGACGGCCGCGCGCATCGGCGCAATCTGCTACCTCGATGAGGTGGTTGAGGCGCGCCAGGACACGACCGTCGTGATCCACCCGCTGACCGACCATCGTCGCACGCTGCCGCTGGATAAAAAGGGCGAGCTTGTTGAAGCGCATCCCGATTTTCAGCTGGTGATCTCCTATAACCCTGGCTACCAGAGCCTGATGAAGGATCTGAAGCAGT
This sequence comes from uncultured Zetaproteobacteria bacterium, assembly GCA_964432195.1. Lineage (GTDB taxonomy): Bacteria > Pseudomonadota > Zetaproteobacteria > Mariprofundales > Mariprofundaceae > Mariprofundus. Next base: position 321 of record CAYSMR010000114.1, read on the forward strand.
CGACCAAGCAGCGCTTTTCGGCGTTCGAGTTCGACTATCCGGCCGTTGATGTGGAGACCGTGATTGTTGCGAAGGAGACCGGACTCGATGAGGAGCTGGCCGGCAAGCTGGTTGCAATCGGTAACACGGCCCGGAACCTGAAGGGACATGGCCTAGATGAGGGGATCTCGACGCGACTGCTGACCTATGCGGCGGCGCTGATCAACGGCGGTATTGAAGTGAAGGCGGCCTGTCGCATGGCGCTGGTGCGTCCGATTACCGATGATGCCGATATCCGCGATACGCTGGATCATGCCATTGATGCGACCTTCGGCTGAACAGCCAAGAGCGCGAAAACGTGCGGGAGCAGTGGGTGCGATGACCGATAAACAGCCTAGAAATATGGAACTGGAGATCTACTGGCAGCGGCTGGGCTGTAATTTCGCCCAGGCCGACCGGATCTTTGACGACTGCATGATCGAGGCCAAAGCGCTGCTCAGCGAGCAGGGGCTGGTCAGCTATATCGAGAGCGCCCGTTTCCTCGGCAAGATGGGGCGCGGTCCGGAGCCGTTGCTGGTCTATCTGGAGGAGGCGCCGGTTGTCGCGTCGCTGGTCGGCGAGGCGGCGCTGGATGATCTGCGGGAATTCGCACATTTCATGTCCACGCACACCAATTTCAAGGCGATGGTACCGTTTCTGCAGAGTATTGCCGCAGTGACGCGCCGGCTCCACTCCTATGAGCTGTTCCAGCAGTATATTGAGATTGTCCGCGATATGATGCTGCGCACCTCGGGTTCGGTGCATGGCCACCATACGACATTTCCGAGCCCCGGTTTGCCGGAGCTGCTCAAGCAGGCGCCGCGCCTGCTCTCCGAACTGTCGCTGGAGGGGTTTAAAAACTGGGTTGAATACGGCATTCAGTACTACAACAATCACCCCGGGCGTCAGCTGGATTACTTCTGCCTGCAGTCGGCCGATGCGCATGCGGTGATGCAGCGCGAGCGGCACGGTACGTTGCTGGTCGATCACGAGCGCAAGCTCGATCTCTATCTGCGCGGGCTGTGGCAGGATCACGACTATCTGGTGCCGTACTCGCTGGCCTTTGACGAGCTGCGCAAGCCGATGCCCTATTTTGACGAGATGGGTATCCGGTTGCCGGACGTATACAATGATGAGCGCGGCGTCAGCGGCATCGATCGCTACCGCGCCGCATTGGCCCATATGGCCGCGCACCGGCAGTGGAGCCAGAAGATGGTCGTTGATAACTGGAGTCCGTTCCAGCGCGTTGGCGTCGAGATCTTTGAGGATTCGCGTGTCGATTATCTGGCCTGCAAGCGCTACCCCGGGCTGAAGCCGCTGTTCCTGGCCCTGCATCCGATTCCGAAAGAGGAGGATCTGAAGCTGGAGGAGGAGGGGGTTTCAATCTTCCGGCTGCGCCTGGCGATGGTGTCGCGTGCGATTCTGGACCCTGATTATGAATATGAGAACCGGGATGTGCGCGAATTTGTGCAACGCTTCTTTGCAGAGATGGAGAAGGGGGAGTCGAGCAGCGCCGATATGGCCTCGCTGGGGCTCTCCTTTATCGCCCGCACCCGACAGCAGCGGGATCTGTCGCCGAAGATCTATTTCGACAATACCGAAGTGGATTACCGCGACGATAATCGCCATTTGTGGATCTATATCGAGCAGGGCGATGATGAGGAGACCACCTTCGAGCACCTCGACAAGCGCAAAAAGGACGAGGAAGAGATCAGCGGCCTGCCACCGCGCCACTACCACGAATGGGATTATATCGCCCAGCAGTATCGGCCGGACTGGGTCAGCGTTTATGAGTCGCTGCATCCGAGCACCAGCGCAATCAAGATCGACAATCTGCTGGCCAAGCACAGCGCGCTGGCGAAGCGGCTGAAGGCGATTCTCGATATGCTCAAGCCGCAGGAAAGGGTGCGCATCCGTTATCAGGAGGATGGTTCGGAGCTTGATCTTGATGTCGCGATCCGTTCGCTGATTGATTTCAAGGGCGGCGCGGCGCCCGATCCGCGTGTGAATATGTCCCACCGTTCCGACGGGCGTAATGTGGCCGTATCGCTGGTGCTGGATCTGTCTCAGTCGCTCAGCGAGCAGGCGCCCGGTTGCAATCAGACGATTCTGGAACTGTCGCAGGAGGCGGTTTCGCTGCTGGCCTGGACGATTGAACAGGTCGGGGATCCGTTTGCGATTGCCGGCTTCCACTCCAATACCCGCCACGATGTGCGTTTTTACCATATCAAGGGCTTCTCGGAGCACTGGGATGATGAGGTCAAGGCGCGCCTGTCCGCGATGGAGCCGAGCTTCTCGACCCGCATGGGCGCTGCAATGCGCCATGCCGGCCACTATCTGAAGGCGCAGCAGGCCGATAAAAAGCTGATGCTGATCCTGACCGACGGCGAGCCGGCCGATATCGATGTCGATGACGAGCAGCTGCTGATTGCCGATGCCCGCAAGGCGGTGCAGGAGCTGGATCGGGATGGCATCTACAGCTACTGCATCAACCTCGACCCGAAGGCGGACGAATATGTTGCGGATATTTTCGGAGCCCAGTACACGATTATCGACCATGTCGATCGCCTGCCCGAAAAGCTGCCCGAGGTGTTCATCTCACTGACGAAATAGGCGCTCTGTTGACCCGCAGTTCCCGGCGACCGTTATGTTCGCCGGGAGCTGGGGGCGGCTTCGTTGGTTTATCGCCCGTCAATCAGATATTTCCTGAACTCCCTTTCAGATCTCATGACATGAAGAATATTATACAGAGGATTGGGTCTTGTCGTAGCGATAAAATATGCGGCAGGGGGTAAGCACAATCTCTCTATACAGTGAGTCGCTCAATTCCGGCGGAACTCTGTTCGATTCCGGGAACTGCTCCAGGCGCTCGACGGCGGAAAATACGTTTTGGACCAGTCGACGGGCAGCGGCCAGATGATCCAGGGCAATATAATCTGCAATTCTATCCAGATCCGATAATGCCGGATGCGTCCAGATTACGTGAGCCATTTACTCATCAGCTCTTTTGCTTCTCCCTGCGTATGCACCTGATTTTCCAGGATGGCCCTCTCTCCGCGGGCTATGCTCTCAAGTATCTGCATGCGACTTTTCATCGCTTCAAAATCTTCAACGTCTACCAGATAGGCCGATGGTTTTCCGTGTTCGGCAATGAGAACGGGCTCCCTGGATTCATGCAGGTCTGCAAGAATGGCAGTGGCATGTCGCTTCAGAGTTGTGACGAGTTCTACTTTCATGCATGTGACACTATTGTATCACTCTTTGCTTGCAAGGGAATTTCAGGCAAGTTTGAAGGCCATGCCGGTTGAATGTTGTCAGGTTCAGGCAGCGGATTCTGTTTGCAATCAGGCGCGAAGCGCCGACAATGCGCGCAAAAAAAATGCCCTGTGAATTCGAGGGCGCTGTCAGAGGTAACGAAAATGAGTGGACTGCCCAACTGCCCGGAGTGTAATTCGGAATATACCTACGAGGATCGCGGCATGTTTGTCTGCCCGGAGTGTGCGCATGAGTGGACTGAGGCCGATGCGGCGGCCGCCAAGGAGAGCGGCTTCGAGGTGCGCGATGCCAACGGCACGCTGCTGGCCGACGGCGATACGGTCACGATTATCAAGGATCTGAAGATCAAGGGCTCCTCAGCCGTTGCCAAGGTCGGCACGAAGGTAAAAAACATCCGTCTGGTCGATTCCGATCACAATATCGATTGCAAGATTCCCGGCATCGGCGCGATGGGGCTGAAATCGGAGTTTGTCAAAAAGGCCTGATCGCAGGCGTTGTAATTATCTTCCCGTATGAAACCGGAACAGCGCAAGCGCATTATCGATAAGCATCGGGACAGCCTGACCCGCCACGGTTATCATCCGAATGCGCTCTACTGGAGCGGCCGCGATATTCAGGAGCTGCGCTTTGCCGTGCTGGCCGATATCGGGATCGGCGATGGCGATTCGCTGCTCGATGTCGGCTGCGGCTTCGGCGATTTCAAGCGCTGGATCGAATCGCGCGAATGCCGGCTCGATTATACCGGCATTGATCTGTCGCCCGACCTGGTGGAGCAGGCGCGCGCGCGTCATCCGGACGGCCGCTTTTTCATCGGCGACCTGTTCGATCTGCCTGACAGCGAAGGGCGTTTCGACTGGGTCATCCTTTCCGGCGCGCTCAATGAGCAGCTGCATGACGATTCCACCTATGCCCTGCGCGTCATCGAGCGGATGTATGCACTCTGCCGCAACGGGGTCGCATTCAATATGCTCGATGCGCGCCATCTGACCGTGCACGACCTGCACAGCCAGCAGCCGGCGCGCATACTGGAGCAGTGCCGGCAGTGGTGCCCCGATTGCGAACTGCATGATGATTATCTGCGCAACGATTTTACGATCTATATGTATAACCAACGCCGTCAGCGGCACGGAAGTGCGACACTCTAAAGGTAAAAAGATGCTATATAACGGACTTTTATAGATCTGTATTCATGTTCTGTTTGATATCGAATTCGGCTGCCGGCAGGTGAGGAGGGCAGCACCTGCAGAGTGTATGCGGCCGTGGCGACTGCCGGATTTGGCATGGAATTTGTTCTCTCTTCTGTATAACGCTGTGAGCTCTATGCGCGCCAGGCAGGCATCGGCAGGCAGGAGGGTGACATGGATCAGCAGAAACAGCAGTGCAGGTTTGAGCGCGAACCGCTCGATGTCATTGTCGAGATCAGCGGCCGGACACGGGCCGGGGCGCCATTCTCCATCCGCGGCAGCATGAGCAATATCTCCGATGGCGGACTGGGTTGGGTGACGACCGACAGCGACTGTTTCGGGGTCGGCCAACAGGTTGTCGTGCGTATGCCTTTGCCGGGCATCGATGCGTCGATTCCGGCCTCCGCGTCAACGGCATGCGTCGTCTGGGTACGCAGGACCGATTTGAAAACCGAACTTGGTATTGCTGTCGATGAGCCGATTGCTGTGAAGCAGTACCTTGGCGGCAGCGCCTCGACGCTGCACGGAGCGGCGTTTCAATGCCGGATGCCGTCGATCGTGACTGAACGGATTGCGTAGTCGCCCCCGCGGTTGGTCATGACAAAGCCGCTGAAGGCCCCTCTGTAGCCGCGATCGCGAACCGAAAATAGCGATTTGCCATTGAGCAGCACCTGCATCACGCCGGATGCGCTGCGCCGCCAGCTGATCGTGTGCATATTGCCGTCCCCGAGCAGCGGGCCGCGCTGATACGCATCCAGCACCGACGAGAAACCGCGGCGATAGCTGATCAGCTGCAGCGTCGGACGCGCGCCGCCGAGATAGGCGAGCCGGTAGCCGGACTCCCTGTCCTGACCCTGATAGGGGCCGAATTCAAACGCGCCGCCGCCGGCCCGGCCGAGTACGCTGAGCCTGATTGTGATCGCAAAGGCATTACCGAGATTCAGCGGCGTCGAGATATCGGCCCGTTGCGTTGCGTGCGGCCTGCTGCCGCGCTGCGACTCGTCGCCCTGTTGCTCCTGTTGCAGTACGCCGCCGAGTATCATGCCGATAATCGCCTCCTCCGGCGTCGGCTGCTTCTGCCGCTGAGCGTCGCGACTTGCGAACGCCTGCTGCAGTTGCGAGCGCAGGCCGATGCTGCGCGTGACCCAGAAATTATCGGCGTTCGCGTACCAGACCGGATTGCGCGCGAAATCGCCGTCGCGGAAATCGTCGAACAGTACGCGCCGGTTCCACGGCCAGTCGTAGCGGGCGGTCAGCTCGCGAAGCTGGTCGAGGAAGCGGTAGCTGGCGGTGCGTTCGCGTTCGGCCTGCCCGGTCAGCCGTTTGAGTTCATCGACCAGCTGCTGGGTGGTCGCGCTGCGCCCCGGCGGCTGCGCCTGAATCTGGGTGGACAGCTGCGGGATCATCAGCAGTGCAATTACCAGCAATCGGATCAAAACCATGGGGCCTCCCGGCGGCCGGTCCGCGCCTCCTTCAATAGCTTTAAGGAGATACTGATTAAAGGCATCTTACCTGTAATCAGTGCGGAAAGGCAAATGCGCGGTTTTTCCTTTCTTTACAAATCAACTACTTACATCACTGCTGTCCGGTTAAGCATCGATCAGTGCCAACTGTAGTAAATTCATA
>CAYSMR010000115.1:0-6338 GCA_964432195.1 uncultured Zetaproteobacteria bacterium
AGGCCGTCCATGGCCTGCGCGAAAGCGCTAAATAAATCAGCACTTCCTTAAATAGCCGCACCTGGGTCGACTGATGCCGAACAGCGCACGCGGGGCTGGATTCGCGCATGCTGTGGGTTAGCATCGCGCGATGCGTTTTGAACTTGCAGGAAAATTCGAGCCGCGCGGCGATCAGCCGCCGGCCATTGACGAGTTGGTTGAGGGCGTACTGGCCGGACGGCGGCATCAGACGCTGCTCGGCGTGACCGGCTCCGGCAAGACCTACACGATGGCCTGCGTCATCGAGCGGACCCAGAAACCGACGCTGATTATGGCGCCGAACAAGACGCTGGCAGCCCAGCTCTACGGCGAGTTCAAACAGTTTTTTCCCGACAATGCGGTCGAGTATTTCGTCTCCTATTACGACTATTACCAGCCCGAGGCTTATGTGCCGCAGTCGGATACCTATATCGAGAAGGATTCGTCGATCAATGAGCAGATCGACCGTATGCGCCACGCCGCGACGCGTGCACTGCTGGAGCGCGAGGATGTGATTATTGTCGCGTCGGTCTCGTGCATCTATGGCCTCGGCAGTCCGGAGGCCTATGCCGGCATGCTGCTCTATTTCGAGGCCGGCCGGGAGGTCGATCAGCGCGCTGCAGTCAGCAAGCTGGTCGAGCTGCAGTATCAGCGCAACGATATGGACTTTCATCGCGGCACGTTCCGGCTGCGCGGCGATGTGCTGGAGATCTATCCGGCCCATGCCGAGGATTTTGCGATCCGCATCGAGTTTTTCGGCGACGAGGTCGATGCGATCTGCCGTTTTGATCCGCTGACCGGCAAGCGGATCGAGTCGCTGCATAAGTATACCGTTTTCCCGAAAAGCCACTTTGTGACGCCGCGCGAACAGCTGCTGCGCGCGATGGACGCGATCCGCGATGAGCTGGCCGAGCGGCTGGCCGAGCTGCATGATCAGAACCGGCTCGTTGAGGCGCAGCGGCTGGAGCAGCGCACGATTTTCGATCTGGAGATGATTCAGGAGGTCGGCTACTGCACCGGCGTCGAGAACTATTCGCGGCATCTGACCGGCCGCGCGCCGGGCGATGCGCCGCCGACGCTGCTCGATTATCTGCCCAACAATGCGCTGGTCATGCTCGATGAATCGCATGTGACCGTGCCGCAGATCGGCGGCATGTTCAAGGGCGACCGCTCGCGCAAGCAGACGCTGGTCGATTTCGGTTTCCGGCTGCCCAGCGCGCTGGATAACCGGCCGCTGCAGTTCCACGAGTTCGAGGCGGTCGTGCCGCAGGCGATCTATGTCTCGGCGACGCCCGGTCCGTATGAGCTGGAGCAGTGCGGCGGCGTGGTCGTCGAGCAGATTATCCGACCGACCGGTCTGGTCGATCCGCCGGTCGAGGTGCGGCCGGCGGCGACCCAGGTGGATGATTTCGTCTCCGAGGCGCAGCGGGTGATCGGACGCGGCCATCGCGTGCTGGCCACCTGTCTGACCAAGCGGATGGCCGAGGATCTGAGCGAATATCTGAATGATCTGGATATGAAGGTGCGCTATCTGCACTCTGATATCGACACGGTCGAGCGCATGGAGATCCTGCGCGATCTGCGTCTGGGCGTGTTCGATGTGCTGATCGGCATCAATCTGCTGCGCGAGGGGCTGGATCTGCCCGAGGTGGCGCTGGTGGCGATCTTCGATGCCGACAAGGAGGGCTTCCTGCGCTCCGAGCGCTCGCTGATCCAGACGATCGGCCGCGCCGCGCGTAATGTCGAGGGCTATGTGATCCTCTATGCCGACAAGGTGACCGATTCGATGCGGAGGGCGATGGATGAAACAGCGCGGCGGCGCGAGAAGCAGCTGGCCTATAATCAGGCGCATGCGATTACGCCGGAGACGGTGCGCTCGGAGATTAAGGATATACTCGGCTCGGTCTACGAGCTCGATTACGGTCATATCCCTGAGGTCGCCGAGCCGGAGCCGGTCACGCCGGCCGAGCGAACGGCGCGGCTGCGCGAGCTGGAGCGACTGATGAGCGAGGCGGCCGCCGATCTGCGCTTCGAGGACGCGGCCGGCTACAGGGACGAGATACTGAAACTACAGGAACAGGCGGACGAATGATCGAGATACCGGATATCAGCGAAGTTCGGATTCGCGCATGGGTGGGCGACACCTTTGCAGCCAGAGGGCGGCGCTATTTTCAGCAGGGGCAGGTATTGCGCGTGGATGCGCACGACGGCGAACTACGCGGCGAGGTGCAGGGTCGGCTGCGCGCCCCCTATGTTGTGCAGTTGCAGTTCGAGGGTGGCGAGAGCAGCGGCGAGCTGGTCGGGGAGTGCAGTTGTCCAGTGGCAGTCAACTGCAAGCATGTCGCGGCCCTGCTCTATGCTTGGATGGATCAGCAGCAGGATGCGGCCGCGGATGATGATGAGCCGGCGCCGCAGCCGTTCAATCTGTGGCTCGGCATGCTCGACAAGGTCAATGAGGGCAAGCCCGCAGTGACCGAATATCCGGAGAATATCAAACAGCGTCTGCTCTATATCCTCGAGGCAGACGGCGACAAGAATGTGCGGCTGCATTTTATCTCGGCCCGCATCCTGAAATCGGGCGGCTACGGCATTTCTCAGCCCTATGATGCGGCCAATATTCTGACCTACCCGGCCCCGCGCTATGTGCTGGCTGGCGATGAGAAGATCCTGCGCGAGGTGGCGACCGATCGCTCGCTGTCTTCGATACACGGCTATCGGATCAAGGGGCCGGAGGGGCTGAGTATTCTGAAGCGGGCACTGAACAGCGGTCGCTGTCACTGGCAGAGTAAGGATGCGCCGGCGCTGAAGCGGGGCGAGCGGCGCAGCGGCGAGTGGGGCTGGCAGCTCAACAGCATGGGCGACCAGCATCTGACGCTGCAGATGAGCGGCGGCGAGATTATCGTGCCGACTTCGCCGCCGTGGTATATCGATACCGAACAGGGGGTGTGCGGCCCGGTCGAGAGCGGTCAGCCGGCCGATGTGGCCGAGATCCTGCTCAATATTCCGCCGGTCGAGCTGGACTGTTCCGATGCCGCGATCGAGGCGGTGCGCCGGCAGTTGCCCGATCATGTGCCGCCGCCGGCGCGGCTGACGCATGTGCGCCGGCAGGTCGAGCCGGCGCTGCTGCTGCGGCTGAAATCGGTGAAGCTCGCCTCGCGCTGGGGATATCGTTCGCAGGAGCACCGCCATGTGGCCGAACTGTGGTTCGATTATGACGGCCGGCTGATTCCCTGCGGCGAGACGGACGGGCCGGTGCGCACTATCCGCGGCGACCGGGTGATTGACTATGCCCGCGACCGGGCGGCCGAACAGCGGGCGCAGGAGGCGCTGGCGGCTGCCGGTCTGTTGCCGGCGAGCGAACATGAACTCGGCGATCAGGGCGAATTTTCGGCGCGGAGCTTTATGCTGGCGCGCGATGACAGCTGGCCGGAGTGGATGCTCTATGAGATTCCCGATCTGGAAGCGCAGGGCTTCACCGTCGATGTCGCCGATGATTTCGGCTTCCGGGTCGAGCATGCCCGTTCATGGGAGCTGAATCTGGCGCAGGGCGACGAGAGCGGCTCGGTGATGGGGCAGGCCAGTTTTATGGTGACGCTGGCCGGCGGCGAGGAGATCGATCTGATCGATGCGCTGGCCCGCTGGGTCGGCAGTCGGCCGGAGCTGCTGCAGGCCGAGTCGCTGGCGCAGTTGAAAGCGCAGGCGCAGATACCGTTGCCGCTGCCGGACGGGCGACTGCTGCCGGCGCCGGGCGAAATGGTCGCCAATATTCTGCATTTTATGATGGATGTATTTGCCGGCGGTCGCGCCGGCGATGGCGAGGTGCAGCTCTCGGCGCCGCAGATGCTGGCGCTTGAGGAGAGCCTGAGCTCAACGGCTGCTCCGGTGCAGATCAACAGCAGCGTCTGGTTGAAGCAGATGCGCGCGCTCGGCGATATCGGTTCGGTACCGGCTATCGCTGCGCCGCAGGGGCTGCAGGCCGAGCTGCGCGATTATCAGCGCGAAGGGCTGGCCTGGATGCAGTTCCTGCGCCGGATGGGCTTCGGCGGCATTCTGGCCGATGATATGGGGCTGGGTAAAACCGTGCAGGCGCTGGCTCATATTCTCTGCGAGCAGGAGCAGGGGCGGCTGGAGCATCCGGCGCTGGTGCTCGCGCCGACCAGTCTGATGCATAACTGGCGGCGCGAGGCGGAGAAGTTTGCGCCGGGATTGAAGGTGCTGGTGCTGCATGGGCCGGATCGGGATCGCTATTTCCGGCAGCTGGCCGAATATGACCTGGTGCTGACCACCTATCCGCTGCTGGCGCGCGACCATGAGGTGCTGGAGGCGCAGCCGTGGCATCTGCTGATTCTCGATGAGGCGCAGTATATCAAGAATCCGCGGGCCAAGGTGTCGCAGCTGGTGCGCAGGCTGACGGCCGGCCATAAGCTGTGCATGACCGGTACGCCGATGGAGAACCATCTGGGCGAGTTATGGGCCCAGTTTGACTTTCTGATGCCGGGGTATCTGCACGATCTGCGCGGTTTTACGAAGCTGTTTCGCAAGCCGATCGAGATTCAGGGGGATCAGGCGCGCCAGCAGGCGCTGAATGTGCGGCTGCGTCCGTTCCTGCTGCGTCGCAGCAAGGAGCAGGTGGTGCTGGAGCTGCCGCCGAAAACGGAGATGATCCGCAGCATCGAGATCGAGGGGGCGCAGCGGGAGCTCTATGAAAGCGTGCGTCTGGCGATGCAGAAGCGGGTGCGCGATGCGATGGCCAGCATGGGCTCGGGGCAGAGCCAGATTGTCGTGCTCGATGCGCTGCTGAAGATGCGTCAGGTATGCTGCGATCCGCGCCTGGTCAGCGGGCTGCAGGATGATGCGCCGGCCTCGGCAAAATTGCAGGTGTTGATGGAGATGTTGCCGGAGATGATCGAGGAAGGACGCAGGGTGCTGCTGTTCTCCCAGTTTACGTCGATGCTGCGGCTGATCGAGGCCGAGGTAAGCCGGCGCGGTATCGCCTATGTGAAGCTGACCGGCCAGACCCAGGACCGGCAGGCCCCGATTGAGGTATTCCAGAATGGCGAAGCGCCGCTGTTCCTGATCAGCCTGAAGGCCGGCGGCGTCGGCCTGAACCTGACAGCGGCCGACACCGTGATTCACTACGATCCGTGGTGGAATCCGGCGGCTGAGAATCAGGCCACCGATCGCGCCCACCGCATCGGCCAGGACAAGGCGGTCTTCGTTTACAAGCTGATCACCGAGGGAACGGTGGAGGAAAAGATTCTGGAGTTGCAGGAGCGCAAGCGCGAATTGGCCGATGCGATCCATCAGCAGGGCACCGGGCAGGCCGCGCTATGGTCGCAGGAGGAGTTGGAGAGTCTGTTCGCACCGCTGGGCGATTAGGGAGATGCTGATTTATTGCCACCCTGGCAATGCAGTTCACTCCGGCAAAAGCGCTGTTGTGCCGGAGCTTGCAATCAGGCACTGACGAGCCTGATATGATTCAAGGCATCCAGCCGCTCACCTGTCGGTGGCGTCGCCGTCTTATTCATCTATCCTGATGAATAATGGCAGGCCGTCCGTGGCCTGCACGGAAGCACCGATAATCAGCGCCTCCTTAGGGAATCTCCGATTGATTCGTCTCTTCAGACCGAAAACGATTCGCCGCAGCCGCAGGCCCCTTTCTGGTTCGGATTGTTGTAGACAAAGCCGGAGGAGAGCGCATCCTGCTGAAAATCCAGCCGCAGACCGGTCAGCGCTTTCTCATAGGAGTCCGCATCGACATAGAGCTCGAAGCCGTCGAATGCCTTGACCAGATCGCCGCTCTGCGGCGCATCGACGGTCTGCATCACATACTCCAGCCCCGAACAGCCGGCCGGACGCACAGCCAAGCGCAGGCCGCGCTTCTGCTCGCCGGCCAGAATCTGCTGCACGCGGGCGATCGCCGCAGTACTTAAATCGATATCCACACTGCTCATCATATCTCCTGTTTGTAATGATTCAGGTATGCCACTTCACGCATACTTCAAATAACGCCGGCCATCCCCTTCAGGCGGTTACGGCTGCTGACGAGCGCTGCGACCAGTGCATCGGCATCGTCGATACTGTTGCCCGGTCCGAAGCTGATCCGGATCGAGCTGCGCGCCAGCGATTCACCGACGCCCATTGCCAGCAGCACATGTGATGCCTCGCGTTTGCCCGATGAGCAGGCTGAACCCGAGGCAACGGCGAAGCCGGCCAGATCCAGCTGCATCAGCAACGTTTCTCCGTCCATGCCGGGCAGGATGAACAGGCTGGTGTTGGCCGTGCGCGCGGCATCTGCCGCAATAATGCGGGCCTCGGGA
>CAYSMR010000116.1:0-6291 GCA_964432195.1 uncultured Zetaproteobacteria bacterium
GCTGCGCGCTCGGCGCTGTTTGCCTGTCTGTTTGCAAGCCGCATGGGAATCATCGAGCATGGCGGCATGAAGAGTATCGCTTATCGGCTGCTGATCGCGTGCTGCATGCTGGCGCTGACCGCCTGTTCAACCCGGACCGGGCAGCAGGTGTTTTCCAATCTGTGGGGAACATGGGAGGCGTTCGAGCAGCAGGTGCAGGCCGATTATCCCGATGCTGTGCCGATCGTGCTGGTGCACGGCTGGAATGGGGGTGAGTTCAGCTGGCCGGATCCGAAGCGGCTGATGCGCATGGAGCAGGAGCTCAAGCGCGATATCTATTTTTTTACCTATCGCACCGGCCTTGTCGCCAATCGCTTTCCGCCGATCGAGCTGCTGGAGGAGCAGCTCGATATCTATCTGAATAACTATAAACAGGTGGATGTCGTCGCGCACAGCATGGGCGGTCTGCTGATACGCCAGTATCTCTCCCATCATGCCGATAATCCGGTGCGTCGTATGCTGTTTCTGTCGACCCCCCATTTCGGCAGCGATGTCGCCAATGTGCTGGTTGAGATAGGCAACGTCGCCTATGTCGGTAATATTCAGGCAACCGAGCTGCTGCCTGGCAGCGATTTTCTCTGGCAGCTCAACCGGCAGCAGGGCGCCGAGCTGGAGGGCAAGGAGGCGCTCAATGTCTATGCGCGGGAGCAGAAGGCACTGCTTAAAGGTGATCTGGTCGTGCGCGCCGCGCATGCATGGCTGCCGTGGGCCTATAATGCGACGGTCGACGGGGATCATCATCTGGGACGGAGCATTGACGAGCCGTGGGCGATGAATTTCCTGCGCGACGGTGTGTTGCCGCCGGCTGCAACGATGCCGGCCGGTCGCGAGCTGTGGCTCCGTTTCCGTTTGCCGGGCCGTGATACGCCGGCCACATTGAATGAGACCTCCATTCGCCGCTTCGAGGCAGGCAAGCCGGGTCGGGACAAGCGCTTCGAGCTTTGCTGCGATGAGCGTTCCGGTCTGCATCCGGTCGGCGGTACGACGCTGATTCTGGAGCAGTTGCGCGCGCTGGACCGGGTGAAATTCTATCCGCGTCATGGCCTCGCATCGCGAGTTGTGGATGTCGGCGCACTGCATGACGGCGGAGAGCCGGTGCAGCTGCGCCTGCTTCAGCTGCCGCCTGAGTCCGGAATGCCCTGACGCGCCAGTTCGTCGGCGCGCTCGTTTTCGGCGTGGCCGTTATGTCCTTTGACCCAGCGCCAGCGCACGTCGTGTTTGGCGACCAGCGCATCGAGCGCCTGCCAGCGCTTCAGATTCGAGACAGGCTTGTTGCCTGCCGTTTTCCACCCTTTCTTCTTCCAGCTGTGAATCCATTCGGTCATGCCCTGTACGACATATTTCGAATCGGAGATGATCGTGACGCGGCACGGCCGTTTGAGCGCTTTCAGTGCCTCGATTGCGGCCTGCAGCTCCATCTGCTGATTGGTCGTATGCGCCTCGCCGCCGCAGAGCTCCTTTTCATGTTTGCCCATGCGCAGCAGTACCCCCCAGCCGCCGGGGCCAGGATTGCCCGAGCAGGCACCGTCGGTGAATGCTTCGACGTGTGGTTTTGGTGACGGTTTTTCCGGCATGTTGGCAGGTTCCTTTTCGGTTCAGGATGACGCGACTGCGGCATCGTCGTGAGCGATATGCAGCGTGCGGGTCGGGAATGCGAATTCGAGGCCGAGCTCCTCGAGCAGCTCCATGATCTGCAGATTAATCTCCTGACGCACCTGCAGATACTCCTCCCATACCTTGCTGCTGGAGAAGTAGTAGAGGAAGATCGACAGCGATGAGTCCTCGAACTCGTCGAACTTGACCAGCTTGTAGCGCTGATCGACGCCCGGATGCCGGCTCAGCAGCTCCTCGATGCCGGCCAGCACCGCCTTCATCTGGGCCGGCGTGGTATCGTAGGTCAGGCCGATGCGCATTTTGATGCGCCGTTCGGAGCGACCGTCGATATTGTCGATGACCATATTGGCCAGCGTCGAGTTGGGCACATTGACCAGCGTGCGGGCAAAGGTGCGGATCTTTGTCGAGCGGAAGCCGACCTCCTCGACGACCCCCTCGAACTCGGATGTCTTGATCCAGTCGCCGACGACGAACGGGCGATCGACCAGAATCATGATCGAGCCGAAGATATTGGAGATCGTATCCTTGGCGGCCATCGCGACGGCGATGCCGCCGATGCCGAGCGATGCAATCAGGCCGGAGATCGAGTAGCCCATGTTCTGGGCGACGACGAGCACAGCCGTCATGATCAGAAATACCTTCAGTGTTTTGGCGATGAACGGTACCAGCTGGTCGTCCAGCGAGGAGTCGGTCAGCCTAGCTCGGGCGCTGAAATAGGCAGCCAGGCCGTCGGTCAGCCGCCACAGGAACCAGACGCCGATAATAATCGAGACAATGCGGCCGGCGTTGTCGGCCAGCGTGATTAGCGGAAAGATATCGGCCGGCGGGTTGAGCAGGTGTGCCGAGATCAGCAGGCCGACAACGAAGATCAGTATGCCGGCCGGCCGCTCGGCGGCAACGAGCAGCACGTCATCGAGCTGGGTATCGGTGCGCGACGTGATTTTTTTGGCGATCGCATGGAACAGGCGCACGAGATAGCGCTGCGCGACGATTGTGACAAACAGCGCTGTGATGGCCAGCAGCCAGTGGGCCAGCGTAATATCGAGCAGCGATGTCGTGGTCAGTTGCGTCCACAGCGAATCCATTTGCGCCTCCGGTGCCGGTCTATTCGGCCGAGCTGTCTGCCAGCTTATGTCTGCCGGATTGTAGCTCTATGTCCGGCCAGCGCCAGTTGCGCGTCGCGCCATTGACGTTGGCGGCCGGCTTTCCTATGCTCGTGATGCGTACGGTATTGCGCAATAGGAGAGAAGCTATGGCTGAAGCTGCATTGCAGGAACTGATTGCGGATCATGATGCGCTGGCCCGGCTGATCGGACAGCGCGTGCGTTATCTGGACGAGGAGTACGAGGTCACCGACCTGCTGCCGGAAGAGGGGCTGATGATCCTGTCGGCCGATGAAGGCTCGGATGTGCAGGAGGACAGCTACGGCCGCCCGCACCGCTTGGTGCCCCGGCGTCATAACCTGAAATTCCGCGATGTCGATGGCTGTCCGACCGGTGTCTGGGAGGAACTGGCTTTTCTGGACGGTCCGCTGTCGAAGTAGATTCAGTGTGCCCGGCGTAACTGAAACGGGAAGAGCGGTGTTCCGGCACATCCTCCTGCTGTGTATCCAGACATGATGTTTGGATGCATGTTCTGCGCGCTTGCTACATTTGACTGTGGGTTCATGCAGCTGCGCAGGAGCGCATGATGAACGTGCTGAGGCAGCTATTCAGCCGCAATATGCTGATCTGCATTTTTACCGGCTTCTCATCCGGGCTGCCGCTCTATCTGCTGATCAATCTGCTGCCGGCCTGGCTGCGCAGCGAACAGGTCGATCTGGCGACGATCGGCCTGTTCGCGCTGATCCAGTTCCCCTATACATGGAAGTTTGTCTGGGCGCCACTGCTGGATCGCTATGTGGCGCCGTGGCTGGGGCGGCGTCGCGGCTGGATTTTCGTATCGCAGCTGGGCCTGTTAGCCGTGATTGCGCTGATGGGCGGCTTCTCGCCGCAGAGCGAGTTGTCGATGATTGTACTGTTTGCGACGCTGCTGGCTTTTCTGTCGGCGACGCAGGATATCGCGCTCGATGCCTACCGGCGCGAGTTGCTCTCAGATAGCCAGCTCGGTCTGGGCAATTCGGTGCATATCAACGCCTATCGCGTCGCCGGTCTGGTGCCGGGTTCGCTGGCGCTGATTCTGGCCGATCATCTGGCCTGGTCGACGGTGTTTATGATTACCGCGCTATTCATGCTGCCGGGGATTGTCATGACGCTGCTGGTGCGCGAGCCGCTTTCGGTGACGCCGCCGAAAACGCTGCGTATGGCTGTCATGGAGCCGCTGCGCGAATTTGTCGATCGCACTGGCTGGCAGAGCGCGCTGACGGTGCTGGCGTTTATCTTTCTCTACAAGTTGGGCGACAGCATGTGCACCGCGCTGGCGACGCCGTTTTATCTCGATATGGGCTATTCGAAGACCGAAATCGGTCTGATTGCCAAGAATGCCGGGCTCTGGCCGGCTGTTATCGGGGGCCTGCTGGGCGGGCTGTGGATGGTGAAGATCGGCATCAACCGGGCGCTGTGGCTGTTCGGCGCGGTGCAGCTGGCGTCGATTTTCGGCTTTGCATGGCTGGCCACGCTCGGGCCGCAGGCTGCGGTCGGCGGGAGTGAGTTGCTGCGTCTGGCATTTGTTATCGGACTGGAGGCGTTCGGCGTCGGCGTCGGCACCGCCGCCTTCGTCGCCTATATCGCCCATACGACGCACCCGGCCTATACTGCGACGCAGTTCGCGCTGTTCACCAGTCTGGCCGCGGTGCCGCGTACGTTCGTCAATGCCGGCACCGGCTGGCTGGTCGAAACGATGGGCTGGACGCAATTCTTTCTGCTTTGCGCAGCGCTGGCCGTGCCGGGCATGCTGCTGTTGCTGAAGGTGGCGCCGTGGCATGGTCGCTGCGATGCAATCGTCAGTGCGCCGGTGAAGGTGGTTTGAGTTTGCCGGCGCTGCGGTCAGGTTTGGCGCAGCAGAGCGGAGTTTGCAGATGCGGATGCATCAGCGGATCGGGCGCGTCTGTCGAAGCGGGCGTGGAGAGGCAATGTCGGAAGGGGGCATATTGAGTATGAAGCGTGGTATTGTTGTTGTGACCTGTCTGTTGCTGGCGGCCTGTCCGTCGCGGCCGCTGCACAAGCCGGCGGAGGCGCCGGGGCCGAGTTATGTGAAGAGCGCCTGGCAGGCGCTGCCGGAATGGCGGAACGTGGATCTGGCCGCATCGCTGCGCGCGCTGCGCGCCGAGTGCGTGTCGCTGCAGCGGAAGGAGCAGTGGCAGCAGATCTGCGCCGAGGCCGGCCTGCTCGATATCGCCAGTAACGATGCGCTGCGCGCCTTTTTCGAGCGTCGTTTCACGCCGTGGCAGCTGCGCAATGGCGATGGCAGCGAGCAGGGACTGATTACCGGCTATTACGAGCCGCTGCTCTACGGCAGTCGGGTGAAGACGGCGCGCTTCCGTTTCCCGGTCTATGGCGAGCCGGATGATCTGCTGGTGATCGATCTGGCCAAGCTCTATCCGCAGCTCAAGGGGTTGAGGCTGCGCGGCCGCGTCGAGGGCAAGCGGGTCGTGCCCTATTATGATCGCGCCGCGATTGAGGGGGAGCATGCGCCGAAGGGCAAGGAGATCCTCTGGGTCGATGACGAGATCGGGCTGTTTTTTCTGCAGGTGCAGGGATCCGGGCGCGTGCAGCTGCCCGACGGTTCGATCGTCAAGCTCGGCTATGCCAATCAGAACGGTCGAAAATACAAGTCGATCGGCAAGAAGCTGGTCGAGATGGGCGAGCTGACGCTGGATCAGGCGTCGCTGAAGAGCATTCGCCAGTGGGGCATCGATCATCCGGACCGGTTGCATGAGCTGCTCTACAGCAATCCGAGCTATGTATTCTTTCGTGAAATGCCCGATTTGCTGCAGTCAGCGGTTGGCGCGATGGGGATTCCGTTGACGGCCGGTTACAGCATGGCCGTCGATCGGCGTACGATTCCGCTCGGCATGCCGGTGTTTCTTGCGACGACCTGGCCGAACAGCGACAGGCCGCTGAACCGGCTGATGCTGGCGCAGGATGTCGGCGGCGCGATCAAGGGCACGATCCGCGGCGACTTCTTCTGGGGCTTCGGCCCGGAGGCCGGTCGCCTGGCCGGTAGCATGAAGCAGCAGGGGCGGATGTGGGTGCTCTATCCGCGCGAGATGCAGCCGGTGATCAGAACAGCGGCGCGTTGAACATTGCAGTGGGTGAAGAATCGCTTGCGTTTTATCTGCCGGCCCCGATAATTCGCCGCTACATATTGAATCCGGTTTATCCAGAGCGGTGGAGGGTGCAGGCCCTGTGAAACCGCGGCAACCGCCCGAAGCGCTCGATGAGCCACTGGGGAATGGTGCCAATGCCTGCCTGAGAGGGAAGCCTCGAGGGAGCGATGATGCGGGTTGTTCGTTTCGGGCGTGCTGCGCCCCTCCTGATACAACCTTCGCCAGTCGCGAAGGTTTTTTTGTTTTAGCTGCTCTGGCTGACCAGAAATGGAGTCTGAATTAATGAATATTGTTCGCGCCCTGAAATGTCGTGAATGCGGTCAGGAATACCCTATCGAGCCGACGCATGTCTGCGAGTTCTGCTTCGGTCC
>CAYSMR010000117.1:0-6173 GCA_964432195.1 uncultured Zetaproteobacteria bacterium
TGCTCGTATCCTATGGGCTGGCGAGCGGAAACCAAGCATCAATCATGCAGGGAGGGCAGCGGAATCTCCTTGCACCAGCTGATCGGGAAGGCGCAGATCGGACAGCGCCCGGTCGGCATTGCGGTCAGCGTCGAACCGCAGTTCTGGCAGACGAAATAGCGCACGCTGGTGTCGCGGAAGCGTTTCAGCAGCATGCTGAAGAAGATGCCGGTGCCGGAGCGGATATCCTTGATCAGCTCGCGGTGTTGTTGTTCGGATTTCCATGCGTAGGTGATGAACTTGAATGCCCTGGCGTGGCCTTCGCCGCGGATGCAGGAGAGGTACTCCGGGTAGTGGATGTCGATCTCGGCCAGTTCGACATCGGTGGCGTATTTGAGGTTCTCTTTGTTGCTGCCGACCCGTATCGGCGCATCACTCAAAGGTGCGGGGGCGGCGCCGAGCTTTTCCAGTATCTCCCTGAAGCGCCGCGCATGCACGGCCTCGGAGTCGGCGGTAGCGGCGAAGAGGTGGGTGATATTGACAAGCCCCTCCTGCAGCGCCTGCCGCTCATAGGCTTTATAGCGCCGGAATGATTCGATCTCGCCGTGGTAGAGCATGGTCAGCACGGCAATGGTTTCGCGATAGCTCGCTTGCGGATTTTCGATCGACCAGAGCGGTCGCGGCAGGGCGAGCGCCGCTAGGCCGGCTCCGATCCAGCCGAGCAGGCGGCGACGGGTGGGGGGGGCGCTGTGTGGTCGTTCATCGCGAGCGTCCGTGTGCGTTGGTTGCGCATCTCTGTCTGCAGAACAGGATAGCACAGATGGCATGAAAAAGGGAGGCCGAAGCCTCCCTGTGGAACGAGTGCGCAGCGCCCGCTTAGAAGCGACGCTCGCGGATGCGGGCAGCCTTGCCGCGCAGGGCGCGCAGATAGTAGAGCTTGGCGCGACGGACGCGGCCGTGGCGGATCACCTTGATGCTCTCCAGCATCGGGGAGTGCAGCGGGAATACGCGCTCAACGCCGACATTGTTGGAGATCTTGCGCACGGTGAAGCTGCTGGAAATGCCGTTGTTGTGGCGGGCGATTACAATGCCTTCATAGGCCTGCAGACGCTCGGTCTTGACGACGCCGTTTTTGGTATCCTTGAAATCGATAATACGGACATTTACGCGGACAGTGTCGCCCTCGCGAAATGACGGGATATCGTCACGCAGTTGATCCTTGGTAATATCATCCAGTGCACGCATTGTGTTTTGCCTCCGAAACTGACTCTGTCAGGCGTTATTTCCTTAGGCGATCCAGATAGATCGCCAAGGCAGCCCTGACAGAAAGGTGGCGCACTTTACCGGCACCTTCGATGGGTGACAACCATCCATTTGCTTTCGGCATGTTTTTTGTGTCCAACCCCCAGCCGGTGCCGAATACGATCAGGTGTTTCCCTTTTGTTTCCAGTATTTTGGCAGGGTCGGTGCAGGATCCGTCCGGCGGAGCGGCGGAAGTGTACCAGAGCTGGTAATCCGTTTCATTGAGGATTTCTTGCAGCGAACCGACGCAGCGAACGGCCTTCAGTGCCTCCCGTCGGCCCGGATTGCGCATGCCGCCGGGGCCGTTCAGGTAATAGTCGGTCATGTTATTGATCAGCGACTGCATGCCGGCGGCCGGATGCACCAGATAGACCGGCGCGATATCGTAAAAGGCGCAACTGCGGGCGAAGTCGTGCACGTCGATCGATGTGATTGCCGTGGTTGTCTGTTCGCCCTGCCGGTTGAGAACAGGGTGGTGCACCAGCGCGACGGCGATGTCCGCGCGCGTCATGAGCGGCGCGCCTGATTCAGCGGGGACGGCTTGTTCCTGTATGGGCCGCGGTACTGGGGATTGTTGCCGGAGCGGGTCAGATGCAGCTGGTGCAGGCCGTTAAAGCATGCCAGCCCGATCAGGGCGCCGTAGATCTGCACCAGCCACGCGATGTGCGAGCCGCTGCCGTGGTGCGGGTGCGGCGAGAGCAGCGCCAGCCCCTCCAACCCTGCCTTGGCGGCGAACAGCAGCAGGAATGTCAGCCCCAGCCAGTAACCGAGCGAGAAGCGCCGGCTTTCGACGATCAGGAACCAGGTCGCCAGCATCCACATCATCGCGGCGATGCCGGCTGCGCCGCGATAGAAGAGCAGATGCGGCGTAGTCAGCAGCAGCAGGCCGCTGATCGTCGGCAGCGCGATAGCGAAGCAGAGCAGGATCTGCCAGTTGGGAACGAAGCGGGCCGTGATGATGCCGCCGATTGCCAGGATGCCGCTGTTGATTTGCATCCGCGCATAGCTGAAATGGGTGAAGTGGGTGCTCCACAAACGCCACCATTCGCCGTGCAGGATGGCGTCCTTCTCGAAGGCCAGCGCTGAGATGTTGTGGGGCGAGAGCTGCCATATCGCCCAGCAGAGGCCCGCAAACAGAATCCCGATCATGGGCGCAAGCGTACGTGCTGCCGAAAAATAGGCCAAGCAGCGCGTGCGCGCTGGTGCAATTGCAACGCCGGCGACCTATCATGCGCAGATGATTGAAACCGGACGGATGAACAGATTGCGCGTGCTCAAACGGGTGGAGTTCGGCCTCTATCTCGATGGCGGCGCGGCCGGCGAGTTGCTGTTGCCGGCCCGTTACGTACCCGATGAAGCCGCTGTTGGTGATGAGCTGGATGTATTTATATATCGCGATTCGGAGGACCGGCTGATCGCAACGACCGAAACGCCCTATGCGATGGTCGGCGAGTTCGCGCTGCTCAAGGTTGTCGATGTGACAGCGCAGGGGGCGTTTCTCGACTGGGGGCTGCCGAAAGATCTGCTGGCGCCGTTTGCCGAGCAGAAGCCGCGCATGGAGCTCGGGCAGTCGTATATTGTTCGGATCTATCTCGATGACGAGAGTGGCCGGATTGTCGCATCTGCGCGGCTGGATGATTTTTTGTACCGCGAGTCGGAGGATGAGTTTACGGCCGGCGAGCCTGTCTCGATCCTGATCGCCAACCGCAGCGAGCTGGGTTATCAGGCGATCATCGATAACAGCCACTGGGGCCTGCTGCACCACAGCGAGGTAGCGCGTCCGTTGCGGCGTGGCCAGCGACGGCGCGGCTTTATCCGACGGATTCGCGAGGACGGGCGCATCGATCTCTGTCTGCATCTGAAACGCGGCGACAAGATTGACGATGTGGCGCAGATGATTCTGCATGCCCTGCGTCAGGGTGACGGTTTTCTGGCGCTCACCGACAAGAGTTCGCCGGCCGATATCCGGGCTCGTTTCGACATCAGCAAGCAGCTGTATAAGCAGGCGGCCGGGGCGCTCTACAGGCAGCGCGCAATTACCATCGACTCGGACGGCATTCGCCTGCGCTAGTTCTTGACGAGGCAGCAAAAAAGACCCCGGCTCGCCGGGGTCTTTTTTGCACTTTCAAGAGAAGAAAGAAAAAACTGTGTCCGGAGTGAATCAGGAGGGAGGGGAGGGGAGACCACTCCGGACAACGCGAATCATAGAGGGGGCGGATGAGAAAGGAATGAACCGACTATGAACAGAAATTCATCGGGAGATGGAACATGTCTGGTGTCGGTGTCGATCTGTTTCGGGGGATTTGGCATAGGATATGCTCTTCTCCTTGTGCTAGCTGTCTGCAGGCTTCCTCGGGAGAAAAAGTATTTGATTTCGACTGCGGCAGATACTATAGTAGCTACCTGAGCAGAGATGCTCGCTGCGTTACACTGGCGTTGTGGCTTATAAGTCTGGGCCGATGTGATACTGAACGGGAGTTAGGCTATTCTAGGTTGTTGTGAATCCCTGTTTCGGGATACCTGATACCGGGATGCGGCGCCCACCTTAATCGAGGGTTCAGTAGTTATAGGTCATAACGCCAGTGTAATGTCGACGCATCATGCGACGATTCCCTCGAAGGTCTGCCGACCCCCTCCCTGGCAGGCCTTCTCTGTTTGCGCTGCTGTTTGCAAGCCGGTCGCGGCAGCCCCAGTATGAGCCGATGCTCAGTTATCAACACAGCTACCACGCCGGCAATCATGCCGATCTGCTCAAGCATGTGCTGCTCGGCGATATGGTCGCCGCGATGCAGCAGAAGCCTGCGCCGCTGTTCCTGTTCGATGCGTTTGCCAGTCGCGGCTGTTACGATCTGAAATCGCCCGAAGCATTGAAGAACTGCGAGTTTAATACCGGCATCGGCCGCGTATGGTTGCGCCGTAGCGGATCATTGCCGGCCGGCCCTGCGCGCTGGTTCGACCTGATTGCCGATGCGAATCCGGACGGCGGCTTTGATCGCTATCTCGGCTCCACGGCGCTGCTCGCTGCGATGCTCAGGGAGCAGGATCGCTTGGCCGCCTGCGATCTGCATCCGCAGGAGTTTGCCGGGCTGCGCGACAGCTTCCGCAGCAGTCGCAGGCTGGCGCTGCATCAGCGCGATGCGTTTGAGGCGCTGGGAGCGCTGTTGCCGCCCAGGGAGAAGCGCGGTCTGGTATTTCTCGACCCCTCCTATGAAAACAAAGACGAGTACGCCCGCGTCTCCGACGCCGTCAGCGATGTCTATCCGCGTTTCCGGAGCGGCGTTTATGTGATCTGGTATCCGCTGCTGCCGGCCGGCGCCCACAGCGCGTTGCTCGACGGGCTGAAGCGCTCGAGCATACGCTCGATCCTGCGGATTGAACTCGATGGCGGCGACAGTTTCCCGTCGATGCGGATGTTCGGTTCGGGGCTGCTGATCATCAATCCGCCGTGGCACGGGCTTGAGGCGATGCGCGCGTCGCTGGCATGGATCGCCGAGCAGCTGACGCCGGCGCGCAGCCGCTGGGGCTGGCTGGTGCCGGAGTAGGCAGGCTTTCGCCGGAGCGCGGCATCTGATCTACTTCGTCGCCGCGCCGGACGACTACAATATAATATAAAGAAGGTATCCCGTATGAAACGCATCACAGCATCATCTCCATCCGCCGCCGCCGCGCTGGCGCTGGTCAGCGATCTGCAACGCCGCTTTGTGAGCGGACTGGAGCGGCTGGCCGCGGCGCGGCAGAGCGCGCAATCGTTCACGGCTGTCGAGTGGGGGCGCGACGGGGGAGCGCACGGCGGCGGCATTCGCTATGAAACGGCAGACGGCGATCTGTTCGGGCGCGGCTCGGTGAATGTGTCGCAGGTACACTATGATGATCTGCCGGAGAAGCAGCTCGGTTCAGCCAGCGCGATTTCGACGATTATTCATCCGCGCCACCCGCTGGCGCCGTCGGTGCATATCCATATCAGCTGGACGGAGATGAAAAACGGTGCCGGTTACTGGCGCATGATGGCCGATCTGAACCCGTCCCATGAGGAGCCGGCGCATACGCAGCGCTTTCTGGCCGCGATGCAGGCCGCAGCGCCGGCGCTGTTTGATGATGCCGTCGCCCGCGGTGACCGCTATTTCCATATTCCGGCGCTGCAGCGGCATCGCGGCGTGGCCTATTTCTATCTGGAGCAGTTCAACAGCGGCGATGCCGATGCCGATCGCGCGCTGGCGGTCCGGGTCGGCGAGGCGGCGATCGATACCTATCTGGAGATTCTGGCCGATGCGCTGGCGGGCGCGCCGGAGCCGAGTCAGGCACAGCGCACCCGTCAGCTGGCCTATCACACGCTCTATTTTTTTCAGGTGTTGACGCTCGATCGCGGTACGACGACGGGCTTATTGGTCCATGACCAGAACGATCTCGGCATTATGGGCTCGCTGCCGGCCAGCGTGGACCGCGATCTGCTTGTCTCGTGGCTGCAGCGCATGCCGTCGCCGCAGGAGCAGTTGCTGAAGGCGCTGATTGCCGCGCTGCCCGGGCAGTCGCCGGCGTTGGTGGATGGCGATGTCAAACGCCGGCTGGCGGCGGTGGTGCGCAGCCACTACCGCGCATTCCCGGAGGCGATTGCGATGCAGGCTTCCGGAGATGTGATCCCTCCGACCGTTGGCAATCACCGCTGAGGAGGCGATTTGCGTTCCTGGCTGATGAAACGGCAGGATGCCTTGAATCAGCGTTTCCTTAGTCGGCATTTCCCTGAACAGGGAATTTCTTTCTCCGCAGCGTGCGCGCAGCCGGTGTAATGTTTCGCCGGATCCGCTATACTCATAGCAGGTGTTCAGACGAACAGGAGGTGCGCTATGCGGATCAATGTATGGATACTGTGCACAGCCCTGCTGGCGCTAAGCAGT
>CAYSMR010000118.1:0-6153 GCA_964432195.1 uncultured Zetaproteobacteria bacterium
TGGGAGAACGAACAAAACGCACATTCACACCAGCTTCAGCCACCAAGGGGTCAAAGTCGTCGTGATTGCTCATGCGTGGATAGGCGACGATGGCGATACGAAAAAGCGAATCACTACAGCAGCACGGAGTCTTAGGCGGTCGGGATATATTTGAATGCCTGTAGGGGGTATCCTCCTCGGGAAGGTCTAATGACAAATGGGGGATCACCCCGGCTGCTGGCTTTCCGGTTTCCTTCTCCAGCCATGTAAGCGCGTCATCAAGCAAGCTGCGATGGCCGCGAAAGCGATTGATGACCAACGCCTGCACGCGTTTCCGCTCGGATGTGGACAAAACATCCAAACATCCTTTCAGCGATGCAAACACCCCACCGCGATCAATATCGCCAATCAGCCACACCGGCACATCAGCCGCCTCGGCAAAGCCCATGTTGGCGATATCGCCCTCGCGTAGATTGGGCTCAGCGAGGCTGCCTGCTCCTTCCACCAGCACCACATCCGCCTGGCTGCACAGGTGCTCGAAGGAGTCCAGCACGGTGTCCAGCAGAGTGATTCGATCTTCACGGAAGTGCTGCGCCTCCAGCCTGCCAGATGCTCGTCCGCGCACAATCAATTGAGCTGAGCAATCCGCCTCCGGCTTGATGAGCACAGGATTCATGTCTACCACGGGTTCAAGCCCACAAGCCAAGGCCTGAAGCGCCTGGGCGCGACCTATCTCGCCGCCGTCAACGGTCACCGCCGCGTTGTTGCTCATATTCTGTGGCTTGAAAGGCGCCACGCGCACGCCCTCCCTCGCCAGGAGCCGGCACAGCCCGGCCACCAGCACCGATTTGCCCACACCGGATGCCGTGCCCTGAATCATCAAGGATGTCATAAACTGATCCGCCACAAAGGGACAGAGGCACAGAGGGAAAACAACATTTATTGAGCCTTTGTTTCCTTGTGGTTAACCGGATATTGATTTTCAGCCAATACAACATCCATACTTTCTCTGTTACGCCAGCCTTCAGTTTCCAGCATTGGTTTATCATAGAACGCTTTGACCGGGCCAAGGCAGAGCAGGGCGATCGGTTTTGCGCCATCGGGACAGTTCAACAGTGCGGCTATATCAGCAGGCTCAAAAAAGGACACCCAGCCCATACCGAGGTTCTCGGCACGCGCAGCCAGCCACATATTCTCAATGGCGCAGGCTACCGAGCACAGTGCCATATCCCCGGGCATCGTGCGGCGACCAAATACCGTCCCGTCATCCGGTGCAAGAATTACGGCAATCAGTTCAGCGCAATCACGGATGCCTTCGACCTTGAGATGCATGAACTCCGTTTTGCGTTCGCCCATCTCCGCCGCGGTGCGTTGTCTTTCCATTTCAACCAATGATGCCAGCTTTTTACGCAACGCTGGCCGTGTAATGCGCACGAAACGCCACGGCTGCATATAACCAACTGATGGGGCCGCATGAGCAGCCTCTAGTATTCGTTTGAGCGCTTCCGGTGCCACCTCGCCACCGGCAAAATGACGCATATCCCTGCGGGTATGAATGACACGGTAAACGGCATCACGCTCCATCACATCGAACTTCGCCGTCACGGATTCAGCCTCAGGCGCGCCGCAAGCAAGCGATCCAGCCCATCAACAATCCGGGGTCCGGGCCGGTGCAGCAAGTCATGCGATACGCGTATAACCCGAATTTTCCGTCCCAGCCATCTGCGCCAGAATTGCCTGCGTGCGGAAATGTCGCGTTTTTCATCGGGCACAATCACCACCAGAGGCCTGGCTCGAATCACACCCTCCAGGCCCACACGCGCGGATTCTCCCGGCATGGCCGCGAAAACGTTGTGAAATCCGGCGCGTTGCATGATATCCGTAATAAAACTGTTGCGTCCGGGCGTACGCAACGGCTGCGGCCATATTTCGTAAAAGGCGGGTAGTTTTCGTTCAGGTGCATGCATCGCAACAGCGGCCATTCGTTTCTTGAGGCGTCCAATCAGTGCCATGGATTCCGCCTTGTGTCCGGCCGCCACACCGATACGCTTGATGTCAAGCAGAATATCTTCCAGACTGCGCGGATTGCTTACCAGGATACGCATTCCTTGTTTTCTCAGGGGAACCAAGCCGGGATCAGCGGCATTGAAGGCAATTATCAGCGTCGGTGCCAAACGCAACGCTGCCTCGGCACTGACGCCCAGATAATTGCCTATGCGGGGGATATGCGCTGCCTCAGGCGGCCAATCGCAATAATCTACCCTCCCTACGATCTCACGACCCGCACCAATGGCATACAGAATTTCACAAGCATGCGGGGAAAGCGCCAAAATACGTTCGGCAGCCACGGCCGGCAATGCCGGCAGCAGCATAAATACCAGCATTAATAATTGCCTCATTGGGAAAGAAATAATGCCGCCGTCACTTTTGGTGCAGACGGGAAATACCAATGCGTCCAGGAAGCGCGGACGCGTTTCACGCGTATACCGGGATCGCCAGATTCCATCGCAAAGGCTTCGGGCGGCACAATATCTCCCACACGTATCCCGTAATGGAATGCATGGCCTCGCAAACCATCCTGTGTGCGCCGGTATCCGAGCTCGACAAGCTTTTTACCCATCGTGAAACGGCACGGCAGCACCCCTGCCATCGCGTAAGTGGAGCCATGCTGATCCGTCAGTGCTTCCCCGAGTATCATCATGCCTCCGCATTCCGCCAGCACAGGCCTTCCCGTCTCGCAGAAATCGCGTATCGCAGCCAGCGTCCGCGACCGGGAGAGCTTGGCGGCGTGCAATTCCGGATAGCCTCCCGGCAACCATAACGCATCAGCATTTGGCAGTTTATCGCCTGCCAGCGGTGAGAAAAACAGCGTTTCCGCGCCTTCGTCACGTAACCAGCCGATATTCGCCGGATACAGAAAGCAGCAGGCGTCATCACGGGCAATGGCAATCCGGCATCCTCGCAACAGGGAACCCACAGTGGGTTTTGTTTCGACTGTTTGTACTTCACCCCACGGTAGCGGTGATTTTTCACGCCAGACACCAATAAAATCCGGCGGAGAAGTGAGCGGAATTAGCCCCAGGTGGCGTTCGCTCAATGCTGGCGCATCCGCGCCAAGCCAGGCGATTAAGGGCGGCAAGTTGCGCAACTCCAACGCCGATGCCAGTAACTCCACATGTGCTTCGCCGCCGACCCGGTTGGCGACCACGCCCGCAATGCTTGCACCACAACGCCGCGCCTCATCGGAAAATCCCGCAACCATCGGCGCAATGGAGCCCGCCATGCCTGCGGCATCCACCACCAGCAACACCGGCGCGCCTAGCAACGCTGCCAGCTGCATGCTCGAACCTTTTCCGCCTACGCCGCTTGCACCGTCAAACAAGCCCATCACGCCTTCAATTATGGCCACATCAGCATGGCGGGAATATCGCCCGAAGGTTTCCAGATACAAGGTGTCCCCCATCATGTGCGCATCTAGCTGATAGGATGGGGCATGACAAAACGCCGAATGCTGAATCGGATCGAGAAAATCCGGCCCTGCTTTGAACGGTGCAACCCGCATTCCCTTTGCCTGCAAATATGCCAGCAACGCCAACGTTGCAGTCGTTTTGCCACAACCCGAATGCGTACCGGCGACCATCATTGTTTTCATTGCAACCGGAACTCAACCGGCAGTTTGTAAGTGCCGTCATGCAGAGGAAGCCTGCGGGTCGTCATAAGACCGCGCCTGGCCGCCTGATCAAGCACGGGATAGCCACTGGATACTAATAGGTATACTGCCTCAAGGCGTTTGCTATGGACGTGCAATCGCAGCTCGACCGTCCCTTCCCAGCCGTGACGACGTGCCACTTTTGGGTAGCTCACCCTAGCAAGAATGGAGCCTTGTACATTCGGAGGCACAGGCCTGATATGTGGCTTCGCCCTTTGGCTTCCTGTTTTTCGGAACAGCTTTTTGTGCCTGCTCTCCGAGGCCAGGATTTTTTTCTGTTTGCCACCATGAAACAATGGCCGCATCAGTGGTTTTATTGTGGCAGCATCAATTTTCTCGCTAGGCAGCGGAGCTTTTGCTGTCTGCCCGGTTTTTTTGCCAGGATGGTCCGTTTTCCGTTTTTGGGGTGCAAGACTCACTGCCCTTACTTGTACAGGTGGCAGCAAACTGATTTCCATCGTTTGCTCCCTGGCTCCCAAGTTCCATTGCACATGATACGGCAACGCTAGAAACAGCGCATGTACAGCTGCAGCAGCAATCAGCGCCGCCATCAGCCGTACATGCCCGTTCATCAGAAATTGCCTCTCATCCCGCAATAATATGCCCGCCCAAGCACACCAAATCCGGAAACTTCCTCATAGATTTTGTTCTCCAGGTTTTCAATTCGGCCGGTGATGGTCCAGTGCTTGTTCAGAGTGTAGGCCAGACGCACGTCGCTTTTGTGATATCCCGCCATGTGTTTTTTGTTTCCTGTGCTGGAAAACCGGGGGCCAACAATGTCCGTCTGCCATTCCAGCTGTACGCCGAAAGCGTCCACACCCAGCAATGCCATACCTGAATCCTTTGCGCGGCGTGGCAGCCAACTCGCATCGGACTTGTCCTTGGCCAGCATCCAGGTCCAGTTGGTGACCAAGTATGTGGGGCCATAATTCAATTTGCCATGGAACTCCAGGCCACGGGCAGTAGCTTTGCTGATATTTCCGGGCATGAACACTCCGCCTACGGATGACCAGGCAATCAAGTTATTAAAGCGCTGATCAAACCAGGTAACGCTTGATTCCACGCCCAGGTTATCTGTGTTGACAGCATAGCTTAGCCCAGCGTCCCAGCTTTTGCTCGTTTCCGGGCTGAGATTTGGATTCCCCGCCGCAAAAGCGGATGTAGGCCAGTACAGATCATTGACAGAGGGTGCCTTGAAGCCCGTGCCATAATTGGCTGTAAGCTTCAGGCCTGAGACTGGCCGCAACACCCCCCCCATACGATAGGTTGTTTTATTCTCGCTGACACTGTTGCGATCGTGTCGTATGCCTGCGTTCAAATCATACCTTTGCTGGTGCAAGGAAATGGTAGCAAAGCCAGCCTTCTGGGTAATACGTTCATTAATGTTCTTGCCAACGTTGACCCCGTGGTCACGGTGCATATCCAATCCCACTAACAGAGATACCGGCCCGACATCAAAATTGTTTGCCCACGTCAGCTGCTGGATACGCGTGGTAATATCTGCATCATTAGACGAAGAATTTGGATCACGATTTTTCAGGTTGTCAGTAGATTGCGACACTTGGATATTGGTATCCCAAAAATCGGACACGGGTTGGCTGACTTTCAGGCTGATGATATCCCGGCGCGTATTGCTGACAAAATTCAGCGCGTCGCTTCCGATGTTATCCAGCCCGGTTTGTCCCTGTGCAGAACGCGCAACCAGCAAGATATCACCGCGCAATAGGGGCCATCGCAGCTTTCCGGATACAGTAGTCAACCGGAAGGCGTCAGCCTCGCTCCCAGCAGAAGCTGCGGAAACACCACGAATACGGTTGGATTCTACGCCCAGTGCATACCGAATCCCATCCGGTGTTTCTCCACGTGTATTGGCTGCGCCACGATAGGCGCCATAAGGGCTTCCTGCCTCTGCTTCCACATGCACCACGGGGGTATCCTCGCCCTGACGGGTGAATATCTGGATTACGCCGCTCATAGCATCAGCGCCGTACAGCGTAGACTGGGGTCCACGGACTATTTCGATGCGTTCAATATCTGCTGTGGAAAGCATGCTCCAGTCAAAACTACCCGTCGTCACGGAACCTACCCTTACACCATCGATCAACACCAGAACATGCCCACTGTTACCACCACGCAGAAACACGGAAGTTGTTTTACCAGGGCCACCGCTGGATGCGACATGGATTCCTGCCTGGCTGCGCAACAAGTCCGCTACATACCGGGCCTGCGATTTCTCGATCTGTTTGCGGCTTATTACCGTAACGTCTGCGCTGACACGGCCTGCATCTTCACTTATCCGGTTGGCAGTGACGATAACCGGATTTAATGCTTCAGCATTGCTGGTTTCCGGTTCACATAGCCCGAATACTGACTGGAGTACAATCCATAAGCACAGGATTTTGTTTGACTTCATGGTTTTCCTTCCTTCGCGCCCACCGCGCATTAATGTGATGTGGGCTGTGCTC
>CAYSMR010000119.1:0-6124 GCA_964432195.1 uncultured Zetaproteobacteria bacterium
GCGAATTCAGGCCTCCTTTCTTCCTGCTAATTTCTTAACCGGACAGCAGTGAGATTAGATAATAGCGTCCGGTTCTGTCGCCTTTGTTCTTATGCGGGGGCTGCTTGTCCGGCGGCGCGCGCGACGACATCGTGGAACATCTCCGGCGTCAGCCGGCGGGTCTGGGTGTTGTAGCGCGAGCAGTGGTAGGAGTCGAACAGCCTGCGCCCGTCGGGCAGCTCATGCACGGCGCCGTGCGCGAATTTGAACGATGAGAGCTTCAGGCCATAGGCGCGTAGCGTCGCATCGTGGGCGATCTTGCCCAGCGCCATCAGCGCGCAGTCAGGCGGCAGCGCATCGATCTCTGCTTTCAGATAGGGGTTGCAGTTGCGAACCTCCGCTGTCTCCGGCTTGTTCTGCGGCGGCAGGCACTTGACCGCATTGGTGATGCGCACGCCATGCAGCCGGAGCTGATCATCGGCCGATTCCGATACCGGCCGGTTGCTCAGGCCCAGATCGAACAGCGTCTGATAGAGCAGCACGCCGGCATAATCGCCGGTAAACGGTCGTCCGGTCCGGTTGGCGCCGTGCATGCCCGGCGCCAGCCCGATAATCAGCAGCGAGGGCTGTGGATCGCCGAAGGCGGGGACCGGCGCTGCGAAATAGCCCGAGCGATCGGCGCGGATATCATCGAGAAAGCCGGCCAGCCGCGGGCAGTCGCGGCAATCCGGGTTGAAGTGAGGCTGTCCGGACATTCAGCCGTGCTGCGCGAGCCGCTCGGCCAGCGCGCGCAGCGCGCGGCCGCGATGCGATACCGAAGCCTTCTCCTCCGGTGCACACTCGGCGAATGCCTTGCCCAGTTCCGGGCAGAAAAAGAGCGGATCGTAGCCGAAGCCGCTGCTGCCGCACGGGGCGGGCAGGATCTCGCCCTCCACATGCCCTTCGGCCGTTATCGACGGCTCTCCGGGCAGGCTCAGGTGGATGGCGCAGACAAAACGGGCGCTGCGATCATCGCAGCCCTGCAGCTTGAGCAGCAGTTTGCGGTTGTTCTCCGCATCATCGGCATTTTCGCCGGCGAAGCGAGCCGAGTGGACGCCCGGCGCGCCGCCCAGCGCATCGACGCAGAGACCGGAATCATCGGCCAGCGCCGCACAGCCGTTGGCAGCGGCAAAGGCTTCCGCCTTTTTACGCGCATTGTCGGTAAAACTGTCGGCATCCTCAATGATATCGATAAAGCGCGTCTGGTCTGCCGCGACCAGCTCGATGCCGAGCCGGCCGAGGATGGCCTCAATCTCACGGCGCTTGTTGGCGTTATGGCTGGCGATGACCAGTTTCACGGCGTGCCCTGTCAGGCCGCAGCCACGGCCTGCTGTTGCAGGCGGGCCAGATCGGCAATACCCTTGTCGGCCAGCATCTTGAGCTGCATGAACTGATCCCAGCTCAGCGGCCTGCCCTCGGCGGTGGCCTGTACCTCGACGACGCCGCCGTCCGGCGTCATGACGAAGTTGGCGTCCATTTCGGCCTGCGAATCTTCCGAATACTGCAGGTCGAGCAGCCCCTCGCCATCGACGAAGCCGCAACTGACTGCGGCCAGCTGACCGTGCACCGGATCGGATTCGAGTATGCCGTCGGCAAGCAGCCGGTTGACGGCAATGCGCAGCGCGACCCATGAACCGGTAATCGCGGCTGTGCGGGTGCCGCCGTCGGCCTGCAGCACATCGCAGTCGATGCTGATCGAGCGCGGTCCGAGCGCATCCAGATCGACGACGGCCCTAAGTGAGCGACCGATCAGACGCTGGATCTCGACCGTGCGGCCGCTCTGTTTGCCGCGTGCTGCTTCGCGTCCGCCGCGGGTATGGGTAGCGCGCGGCAGCATGCCGTATTCGGCCGTGACCCAGCCGCGCTCGCTGCCGCGCAGAAACGGCGGCTGTTTCTCCTCGATGCTGCCCGTGCAGAGCACGCGCGTATGGCCGAACGCGATCAGCGCCGAACCCTCGGCGTAGCGGTTGAATGTCGTATCGATGCTTACAGGGCGCAGTTCATTCGCCAGTCTATCTTCACGCATATGTTATCCTTTTAATGTCCAGTCATTTCACGACGGAGGGCGGGAAACCCTGAAGGCCGGAGGCCCCTCTGAATAGCGGGCTCTCACATGCTTCAGGTTTTACGCTGCGTACGTTGTTGTGAAAACCGATGTTTTATTTTTTCTGCAGCCAGGCCTTCAGTTCGGCGGCGCTCTTGCCGCCGGGCGACAGACGACCGTCGCCGGCGATCAACGTCGGCGTGCCGCTGATGCCGAGCTGTTTGGCCAGCGCAATATTCGCCTCGATCGGCGTCTCACACAGGCCGGTTTCCGGATCGGCGTTATTGACCATGATATCGGTCATCATCTTGTGGCGATCCTTGGCGCACCAGATGGCCGAAGACCAGCGTTTGGCATGTTTATGGAAACTCAGCGGGAACAGGAAGCTGTAGACCGTGACTCCCTTGAGGTTGGCCAGCTCCTTCTCGAATTTACGGCAGTAGGGGCACTCGGGATCGGTGAATACGGCTAGTTTCAGTTTGGCGTTTTTATCGCCGGAGACGACAGCCTTCTCCAGCGGCAGAATATTCCAGTCGATGCGGTTGAGCGCCTCGATGCGCGCGTTGGTCAGATCCTTTTTCGCCTCGCTGTCGATCAGGTGGCCGCCGAGCAGGAAATAGCGCCCTTTGGCATCGGCATAGAAGATATTACGGCCGCTGCGCACCTCGAACAAACCGGGGATCGGCGATGGCCTCACTTCATCGATGCTGGCGGCGCGCAGCACGCCGGCGGCATGGCTGCGGATCGCCTCGATATCGGCGGCCGCCCCGGCTTGCGGGGCGGCGGGGGCCAGCGTTGAAATGCAGATCGATATGGCAAGCAATAGTGCGCGCATAATAAACTCCTGATAGTTGTAGCCGGAGGAGCACAGGTTCATTCAGCGCTTCCGTGCCGCGCATCATGAAGATTCACCGGGCAGCTGTGAAGGGGGAGCATGTGCGCGGCTGCGGCGCACTATTCGTTGAGCATTTCCAGCACCTTGGCGGAGAAGGCATCATCGTCCCACGGCAGGGATCCGATCTGGCGCGCGGTGATGCTGCTGTCCGCCGCGACGACCAGCGTAGTCGGCAGGCCGCGCGCCCCCATGCCCATGGCTTGGGCCGAGTCGGTCAGCTGGGCCGGGAGGTCGAAGCCGTTGCTGCTCAGAAACGCCTGTGCATTCTCGATCGTGCTGTCCAGCGATACCGGGATAATCGTGACCTCCGGGTGCTGTTTCAGCCAAGCGGTCAGCAGCGGCATTTCCTGCCGGCACGGGCCGCACCATGAGGCCCAGAAATGGACCAGCACGGCCCTACCTTTGTACTCGTCCAGCGAGTGAATTGCGCCGGAATCATCGACCCATTGCAGTTGCGCAGCCGTCGCCGGTGTCCAAGCCAGCAGCATGAACAGGGTGGCCAGGGCTGTTGTATAGATTATTCGCATTATCAATCTCCCGGTTTTCGGCGTTGGTCGGCGCCGGCAAAAAATTCTTGCAAAACTGTTGCGACGATCTAATCATGCGTCTGTGATGCAGCTTTTCCGAAAATATCTGGCCGCGATCATGGCCGTTTCAATATTGCTTGTCACTGCGCTGCCGGGCATGCCGGCTGCCGCGTGCGAAATGCCGGGCATGTCCGGTTTGACGGCACAGATGCAAATGAAGCCGCAGATCGAGCCGGTAACGCCGTTCATCGGCGGGCAGGAATGCTACGTCGAGTGCGGCTGCCGGATCGATAATCATATCGACGGCATGCCGCATCAACTGGCCCCGCATGCGCTCTCGACTGCTGCTGATGTGATTGCGCAGACCGCGTTGCTGGTTGTCGGTCACGCGCCGCAGTTGTCGGCGCGTCTGCAGTCGCAGCCTGCGCCGCCGCCCTGATCCGTCTGATTTTCCCCAACCCGTTTATCTGACGTTCCGGCTTTCAGTCCGGAGCAGTTGCGCGTGCCGTTATGCACGCAGGGAAAATCAATGGAGGATTCAATGAATAACAGAACACAAATATTGCTGTCGCTGCTGGCGATGGCCTGGACGCTGTTTGCGTCCGCGCCGGCGCATGCCTATATCGGCCTGTGCTGCGGCAAATGCGGCGGTAATATGCCGATGGATATCCCCGGCGGTGGGATTCCGGAAACCCACGAGTTCCGCATAAAAATACAGCCGTCGATCATGCACATGTCCGGGCTCAGGCAGGGCTCATCCAATATCGACACGGCCAGCGTGCTCGGTATGCCGCTCATGATGGGCAAGGCCACCGGCAAATACATGGCCGCGCCGACCAGTATGGATATGACCATGCTCAATCTGGTTGCCGGCTACAGCTTCACTGATGATTTCTTTGCCGGAGTGATGGCGATGTACGCCGACAATCGCATGGATATGATATTCAGCCCGATGATGGCTGCGACTGCCGGTCAGGCCGGCTTCACGATGAAATCGAAGGGCATCATGGATATGATGCTGATGAGCAAGTATCGCCTCTATGCCGATGATCCGATGATTCCGTCCGAGGAGGTATCGCTGTTTGCCGCGCTGTCGATGCCGACCGGATCAATCGATGAGCGCAACAGCACCCATCCGCTGGCGATGCGTAAAGCCGAACTGCTGCCCTATGGTATGCAGCTCGGTTCCGGTACCTGGGATCCTGTCATCGGGCTGCTCTATCAGCGCTCGCTGTCGCCGTGGTGGTGGGGGCTCGATGTGCGCTACACGCTGCGTAGCGGCCACAACAAACGCGGCTACCGGCTTGGTGATCGAGCCCAGATCGATGCCTATCTGATGTATCAGCCGTATGTCTCGCTGGTGCTCTACGGCGAGCTCAACGGCAACTGGCAGGGCAGGATGCACGGTGAGGCCGATGAAGCGGTCAGCGGCGCATCCGGCCGTGCGACCCAGGGCAATCCGGCATCGCCCTATATGACGCCGCTGTGGGATCCGGCCTTTTCCGGCAAAACGCAGCTGTTTGCGACCATCGGGGCGCAGTTGCAGCCGCTGCCATTGCAGATTATCGATGCCAGCGTGCAACTGCCGCTCTATCAGCGCATGAACGGGCTGCAATTGAAGGATAAATGGCGCGTGATGTTGACCTGGTATGTCGAGATTCCGACCGGCAAGAGCGTGCGCGCGCTGCATAATGCTCATACGCCGGCTGATGCCGCGCTCGGATTTTAGGAGACGATGATGAAAACTGTAATTA
Source organism: uncultured Zetaproteobacteria bacterium (assembly GCA_964432195.1). GTDB lineage: Bacteria > Pseudomonadota > Zetaproteobacteria > Mariprofundales > Mariprofundaceae > Mariprofundus. The sequence goes on from CAYSMR010000119.1 coordinate 5,239, forward strand.
CTGTTTTAACACTGCTGTTCACGTCATCTGCATGGGCGACCGATATCCCCGATGCTGGCTCGGCATCGGCGAAGCTGTTTGCCGAGCGCTGCAGCATCTGTCACAGCCTGCCGCACCCGGGTCGACTGGATTGGCCGCACTGGCGTTCGATGCTGCATGCGATGAAGCAGCGCATGAAAGAGCGTGGCATGGAGATGCCAAACGAAGAGTGGCGGCAGATCGCCGGCTATTTGCAATCCCATGCGCGCTAGGGCTCTGTTGCTGACAGTACTGCTGCTGGCGGTCGGGGCTGTTACAGCCCCGGCTGCCCCGGCTGCCCCGGCGGCAACGGCCGAGCAGCTGATGCGCGCATTCGGCATGCAGTTGCCGCAGCAGCGCAGGGCCGCACCGTTGTTTACCCTGCCCGATCTGAAGGGGGGGCGTTATTCACTGGCTGATGCGCGCGGTAAACTGGTATTGCTCCACTTCTGGGCGACATGGTGCGTACCGTGTCGGCATGAGCTGCCGCTGTTGCAGCAGCTGTTGCAGCGGATGGACGGTGAGCGTTTTCAGTTGATCAGCATCAATGTGAACCGGGGCGACAGCGCTGCGGTGCAGAGCTTTATCGATGCGGCCAGCCCCGGTTTCTCGACGCTGCTCGATCCGGATGGCACGGTGCGATCACGCTATGCGGTGCGCGGCTTGCCGATGAGCTATCTGATCGGCCCGGATGGGCGGATTATCGGTCGCCTGATCGGGGAACGGGACTGGTCATCCCAAGGTATGAAGGAAATGATTCAATTGCTTGTCAATCGTAATAAACACGAATAACAGCCGTTTTGTACCTTCTGAAGAGGGTGTAAGAAGTTTTGTGTAAACGGTATTGGTTTATTGCCTCGGCATCCTG
>CAYSMR010000120.1:0-6119 GCA_964432195.1 uncultured Zetaproteobacteria bacterium
CCTTTCTCAGGTTTTGCTGAGTTAAGCATTTACACAGTTGGATTTACAGTCTCTATTTGTTTCAGACTGTTTCATTATTTCTCTTTTCCTTTTGACGTTGAAGTGATGCTCGCAGTCCGCCAATGCCCCTGGACACCTCTTCCGCCATTTCGTTGAGATGATCAAACTCATTCTGGCTTAGATAGCCAACATCAAGCGCCGTATACAGTTGTGATCGCACTTCAGCGCATGAGGCCTTGGCAATGACAACAAACTGATAAAACTCGGCCCGGCCTCCCCTCTCAAAACCTTCCGCCAAATTGGAGGTTATGGAAACAGCAGCCCTTCTGATCTGGTCTCGCAAACCAAAATCCTTGCGAAACGCGCCAGCATTCGTCGCCTGATAAACCTCTCTGGTTAACCTGCGCCCCTTTGCCAGGCAATCAGATCCTCAAAATGCTGAACCTTCAACCTCTCCATTACCCCCTCAGCCCTCGTTCCTCAGCACTCAGCACTGTTTTTTACAGAATGCCTATCACCTTCATCGAGGCCAGCGCCGTGCCCAGCTGATAGAGCACCTTCGACCAGTCCAGCGCGCTGGAAAGTATATTAAACTGCTCCAGCTGCTCCGGCACGACAATCGCATCGCCCGGCGCCAGTCGGGTGCGATGCCAGCCGCCGCGTACCGGCTCGACTATGCCGCTGGCATGCACGACATAGATATGATCTTCATCGGCAAACCGGGTCATACCGCCGGCGTGCTCGATATAATCGTCCACGCTCAAATGCTTCTGATAGAGCATCGCGGTACTGTTGTAGACCTGCCCCATCACCAGCACTTCATCCGGCCGTTTGGGCACATACAGCGCATCGCCATCACGCAGCGCGATATCATAACTGCTGCCTTTCAACGTCCGGATATCCTTCAGCTCGATCACCAGGCGGCCCGTCGCCTTGGCCTCCCGCATCTTCGCCAGCATCTTCTTGGCCGATGCCAGCGCCGCCTGGCGCTGGGCCACCTGCTTCAGATCGCTCAGATTCGCCGATGCGCTCTCCATGCGCGCGATCTCCCCCTCCATCAGGCTGGCCATCTCCGCCAGCTTCTTCTGCTGATCTTCGCGAATCGACGCGCGCGTAAACACCGCCGCCTCCAGATAGGCCTTGTCGCTGAAGCCCCCGGCCCGCTCAATCAGCGTGGAGAGCCGCTCGCCATCCACAATCGGGTATTCGCCGGGGAAACGCAGCTCGCCGCTTAAGGTGACATGCTCCATCGTGCGCCAGTTCGACAATGTTCGAATCGTCAGCACATCATAGGGCTGCAACAGAATATTGGCTTGCTGGTCGCCAGCCAGCGCCGCCGCAAGATTTACCAGCAGATGCTCAGACTCGCGCGTTTCACCATCCACGACCCGATAACGCGTCACTTCAGCCGATTTCATATAGGCCTGTTCTGTCGCGCCGCCGGCGGAGAGCAGCAGATCCACGACATGCATCCCGCGAGTCAGCGGAAATGTGCCGGGATTGACCACCTGACCGGTAATATGGACGCTGTCCAGCGGCTCAATCGCAGAGCGCGCCAGCACAAACACCTTGTCCTCATCCTGCAGCGCAATATCGGCTGAACGGTCATGCCGGTCAAACAGTCGCTGCAGCGACACCCGCAATACCTTCAGGCTGCGATCCTCCGATCCGGTTCTCTGAATCAGCGCATAATCCAGAAACGCATCATCCAGCAGATCATCGCGGGAACGAACCAGATCACTCAGACGCATGCCCTTACTCAGGCCGTACTCGCCCGGACGCTTCACCTGCCCGAGCAGCGTCACGGTACGGCTGTTTGCAGCCGGCACGCGATAAACGGCAATCAGGTCGCCGTTGCGCACATGCGACATGCGCTGTTTGCGCGACTGCAGATTCACATCCCGCAGCGTTCGGTTGCCATGCGCATCAATGCCCTCCACCTGCACATGCGCCAAGTCTGCCGCCGGCGCCGCGCCGCCGGCCAGACGCACCAGATCATCCACTGTCCGCTCATGCCTCAATTCATAAATAGCCGGCCTGACCACCTCGCCGGCCACCGCCGCAACCTTGCCTATTGGCGGCACAAAGATCACATCCCCCGGCAACAGGCGGACATCATCGCTGGAATCCCCATGCAGCAGAAGATCATACAGATCGAGATCGCGGATCGTCTTGCCATGGCGCTTCAGCAACAGATGGCGCAGGCTGCCATGCTTGCTGATGCCGCCGGCCAGAAACAGGGCATTGCTGACCGTTGATAAACCGCTGACCAGATAGGAGCCCGGATTTCTGGCGTCTCCGAGCACAAATACGCGAATGGAACGCAATCGCCCCATCGAAATCGACGCGGTCACGCCGATCAGGGTTTCTCGGATTTTCTGGGAGAGCATGGCCTTGCCCTGGACAAAGCTCATGCCAGCGACGGCGATCGCGCCGACATCAGGCAATTCGATAATGCCCTCCCGGTCCACAATCAGACTCAGACTATCGTTGCGGCGGCCGTAATACTGAATCTGCAGCTCATCGCCCGGCCCCAGCACATATTCGGGCGGCACCGGAATATCGCTGGCAGGCGCAAAAGAGGTCGGCTTGCCGGCAAACAGACTGTACCCGAACTGTTTTAACTGCTGATCAATGCTGCGCCTGTTGAGCGACAGGCTGCGCTCGAGCACTGCGCGCAGCGCGGCATCATCTGCATTCACGCCGAACGGTGCAGATTGCCCGTTCGAAGCGCTGCCATCAGCGCCATCTGCCTGAGTGCGGCCGGACAGCCGGGCGTTAAGCTGCTGCTCCAGCGCGCTTGCGGGCTCTTCCTGCTGCGGCAACACGACCTGAGTTGGCGGCGCAGCCTGTTCCGCCGCCCCTCGCGCAGACTGCTTCGGCAATGTCACGCCGACGCTGGCGGCTAGGCGCGCCTGCTCGGCGGGCGGCAGCTGGGCCGCCAGTTTCATCTGCTCGGGCGAGATCTGAACCGCGCCGGCCACGCCAATGCCGCCGATCAGCGCACCCAACAGCGCAAAAGCGATGCGCCGCAGCATCGCCTTTACGCCCGCTGTTTTTCAAGATATACAAGCTCAATCTTTGCAAGCATTTACCCCCCCATCCAATCCAAAATCACAGCAGCGCACGCCTGCCGAACGCAAAAATCACTGTTCCGGGCACGCTACCGCACAGCAGGTGCGTTAACGCGCCTGCTGCATTTCAATCTCCCCCCACTTCCAACCCGCCATGCCGATCCAGCGCTTCAGCGGCAAAGCAGGGAACCCTACGCCCCGTTTAAGTCAATCCCGTGACACGCCCCGGCGATCAGCAAGCAACCAGCATGCCAGCGAACTACATCACCGGAACGCTGAAATAGCGAGCCAGCGACAGAGTCAGCACGCGCGCCCTGAAATGCCCTTTCGGCGCACGCATCAGGCCATACGAGGCCTGCACGCTGCAGGCGTCGGTAAACTGCCACCCCAGACCGGCATCGACCTGCCAGACCAGTCCGCCAGCCACATCCAAACCGCCGCCGCCGGCCGCGCCGATGAGCAGATCTGCATCGACAAACAGCGGCGTGGCGGCGACCGGAATGCGCGCGCCCGCCCCCAGCAATCCGGTCATATAACCGCCGCCCTTGCCGCGATAGGCGCCGATCCCGTGCCCGCTCAGGTAGAGCCAGTCATTGACAAAATAGTCGAGCTGGAAACCGAGCAGGTCGACATTCAGGTTCACATGGTGATTACGCCAGTTCGGCGCATCCTGCAGATAGCGCTGATCCGCTAGGCGCAGGCGCAGATGCTTCATCTCAAAGCCGCCCAGATCGGCCGCAGCCACCGCCTCGCGCCCTATATCCGGAGTAAATGCATGGTAGCCCAGCATCGCCGACATACTCACGGCGCGAAAACCGCCGCCCGGCGCGCGGACATAGCCCAGACCGCTCTCGATATAGAGATGATCGCCGAGCTTCTGCTGCAGCGTCAGCTGCGCATCCAGCAGCACCCCGCCGCCGGTCGCCACATTACCGCCGCCGGCCGGTCCCAGCGACAGCGAACCCTTGACCCATGTATCATCGCCGAGCATCAATCGATAGCCGCCGCCCAGCAAAATCTGCATATAACCATTGCTCTTGCCCTGCATCGCGCCTTCGGACTCCAGCTTCAGAAACAGATGCTCATCCAGATATCGCGTCCATTGCGCGCCGGCCAGGCCGATGCTGCGATGCTGCAAACCGCCGTTATCAGCCCGCGTACCGGACGGTACACGATAACGACGATAGATCGTCGCAAACTCCTGCTCGGCCGTACGCACCCCCAGCCACGGCCGCGCCTCGGTCGCCGGCAGATCAACCCAGCCGGTCGGCAGAAAGGTTGAAAACGGCAGCGTATAGGAGAGATAGGGCTGCGTACTGTGAATACTGCCATTGGGAAAATCCACGCGACTGACGCCGAGACCCAGCGCGCCCCAGTTGCCCGGATAGAACATTACGCCCAGATGGCTGCGCAGCATCAAGCCGCCGCCCTGCAGCTTATAGCCGCCCCGGCCGCCGCCGCCGCCGACAAACCCGCCGCCGCTCATGCCGAAATATTGCCCGAATCGCTTATGCAGATCGGCAGCAAAGCCGAGCGTGATAAAGCCGCCGCGCTGCCCGGCCATCGCGCCGTAAGCGCTGCCGCCAAGCGACAGCCAATTATTGACGCCATAGAGAAACGATCCGCCCAGCAACCCCATTTTCTCATTGCCCGGCAAGCTCAGGGACTCGTAACTGACCGCAAAGCGCGCGCCGTTTGCTTGCAGGCGCTCAGGCTGATGCGCCGGCTCAGCAGCGATCGCCGCAGCCATGCCGCCGCACAAACATGCCGCCGCCATCCAACTCCTATACATCCCCGCCACGCATCCCCCTCCAGCCCGTGAATCGTCCAAATCACCGCACCTTCCGGCCTTCCCCGTCTGAATGCCCCCCCCCGACGCACGCGGGCGCATGACGCAGCCGCCCCTGCAACAACCGCGGCTATTTGACCGCGGAGAGAAGATGCGTTGCCGCTTCCGCGCGCACCTGCTTTTGCATCCAGTCGAGCAGCACCAGGCCCCTGTCCGAGCCGCGCATCTCGACAAATACGCCCTCCAGCCCCTTCAGCGCGCCATCATGCACGCGCACCCGCTCACCGGCCTGAAACGGCGCTGTCGGACTGCTGCCGAGCGCGATATAACCATCCTGATCATGCCGACTGCGCAGCATATCGATCGCCGAGGCGGGGGCTCGCGGGTAAAAATCGCCGAAACGAACCGGCGACAGTACGCCGATCGTACTACCTATTGTTGTCCAGCGCTGCTCCTCCCGGGAGAGATGGAGAAACAGGTAACCGGAAAAAAACGGGCGCGGCTCCCAGCGCACCTTGCGCGCATGCGCAATGCGGGTATTCACCAGCGGCAGATAGACCTCAAAACCTTGTCTCTCCAGCTGACTGCGCGCAATCATCTCCTGACGCGGCTTGCATCGCACGGCAAACCAGCCGCTCGTATCGAGAGCCGGATCACAGCTCATGACATTAAACTCCTCGAGGCGCTACTGCCTTGCCGGCAAAAACGCGTCGGCGACATCGCTTGTCGATCGGACGCTTGTGAGACAGACGGAACAGCCCGTCCATGGCCTGCGCGGAAGCGCCGACGGCTGCGCAGGGACAAAAAAAGCCCGCCGGACCGCGGGCCGAGCGGGCTGATAGAATTGCTTCCGGAAGCAATCAGGCGATTGCCTTGACCTTCGCATTCAGGCGGGAAACGCGACGCGACGCCTGACGGGCATGGATCTGGTTCTTGCGGCCGGCGCGGTCGAGCAACGAGGTCGCCTTTCTCAGTTCAACTGCAGCAACTTCCTTATCACCGGCTTCAACAGCAGCCAGCACCTTCTTGATCTGGGTGCGCATCGCAGATTTCTGGGCACGATTCTGCAAGCGTTTCTTTTCGTCCTGACGTGCACGTTTCAGTGCTGATGCATGGTTTGCCACGTTTATATGCTCCTTGCAGCGGTTGCTGCGCCTTGTATTGAGGCGCGAAACCATACCACCTGATCATTCGCTGTCAACTATTTCATCGCGCATAAAGCATCTGCACAAAGTCGTTTTTCCATGATATGGTAC
>CAYSMR010000121.1:0-6113 GCA_964432195.1 uncultured Zetaproteobacteria bacterium
GGCGTGTACCGCATCATCAGTTTCAACGCCAAGAAGGCACGCGGGCTGATGAGCCGTTATATCATCGAGCAACGCTTGAGCGACCCGGAGGCGCTCAAGGCGTTCGATTTGGATGATTATGCCTATCATCCGGAACTCTCCGACGAAAACACCCTGGTTTTCACCCGCTGATATCCGTGAGAGCGCCAGCCGGCATGCATGAATTGACCGCAAGCATTTGATCGGCAGGCTGCGTGCATGCCCCATTTAGTTCTGATCGACGGACCCAACTACGTATTCCGCGCCTTCCACGCGGTCAAACACAACCTGACCAACTCGAAAGGCGAGCCGACCAATGCGATTTTCGGTTATGTGCAAATGCTGCGCAGCATCCTGAACGACCTGAATCCGACCCATGTCGCGGTCGCATTCGATCCGAAAGACGGTACCTTCCGCAACCGGATGTATGCCGATTACAAGGCGCACAGGCCACCGATGCCCAAGGAGCTGGCCGCGCAGTGGCCGATGATATTCGATATCACCGACGCCTTCCGGCTCAACCGCATCTGCATCGACGACTACGAGGCCGACGATGTCATCGCCACGCTCGCCAAACAGGCCGAGGCGCGCGACTGGGATGTGACCATCGTCTCCACCGACAAGGATCTGATGCAGCTGATCAGCGACAGGATCTGGATGCTCGATACAATGCGCAAGAAGGATTACGGCGCCGATGAGGTGAAGGAGAAATGGGGCGTCGGCCCGGATCGCATCCAGGACCTGCTGGCGCTGACCGGCGACTCTTCCGACAATATCCCCGGCGTGCCCGGCATCGGCCCGAAAACCGCCGTGCTGCTGCTCGAGGCCTACGGCGATCTGGAGGGGGTACTGACCCATGCGCCGGAGATCAAGCAGACCAAACGGCGCGAGAACCTGATTGCGCATGCCGATGACGCCCGCCTCTCCTACCGACTGGTGGCGCTGGACGATCAGGTCGATGTCGGGCTCTCCCTCGATGAGCTGGCCGTACGCGAACCGGATCGGCAACGGCTGAACGAGCTGTTCACGCGACTGGAGTTCCGCCGTCTGATCGCCGAATTCAGCGATCCGAAGCTGCCGGCGGCGCCTGCCGACAGCGGCGAAGAGGCGAATACGGAGCCGGCAGCAACAGCCACCGCCGATAGCAAGCGCCGCGATATTCTGGTCGATGATCAGGCCGGCCTGGATCAGTTGATCGAGCAGCTGCAACAGGCGGAGCTGATTGCGCTCGATACCGAAACGACATCGCTGAACACCCATGACGCCGATCTGGTCGGCCTGTCGTTCGCGGTGCGCGCCGGCGAGGGGTACTATGTACCGGTCGGCCACCGCGCAGCCGATCTGCTCTCGCCGGCCCCGAAGCAACTGCCGCTGCAACAGGTGCTCGATGCTCTTCGTCCGATTCTTGAAGACGAGAAGCGACCCAAGTGCGGCCATAATCTGAAATACGATCTGCAGGTGCTGCGCCGGGCCGGCATCGAACTGCGCGGTATTACAGCCGACTCGATGCTGCTCGCCTACTGTCTGCATCCGGCCAAATACGCGCCGAGCATGGATCGCGTCGCCGAGGATTATCTCGGACAGCAGTGCATCAGCTACGAATCGGTGGCCGGCAAGGGCGCCAAACAGATCGGTTTCGACCAGGTTGAAATCGCCGCGGCGCTGCCTTATGCCGCCGAGGATGCCGAAGTAGCACTGCGCCTGACCCGGCTGCTGCGCGAGAAGCTGCGCGCCGAACATCGACTGGCGCGCCACGACGAGATCGAACTGCCGCTGTCGCAAGTGCTGGCCGACATGGAGTGGCGCGGCGCGCATCTCGATGCATCGATACTAGCTGAACTCTCGGCCCGCTTCGGCGAACGTATCAGTGAGCTGGAGGTGCAGATTCACGCCGCAGCCGGAGAAGAGTTCAACATCCAGTCGCCCAAACAGCTGGGCGCGCTACTGTTTGAGACGCTCGGCATCCCCGGCGGCAAAAAGACCAAATCGGGGCAATGGGCGACCGGACAGGAGGTATTGGAGCGGCTGGCCGCTGAGTATGAGGTACCGCGCCTGATCCTGCAGGTGCGCCAGCTGGCCAAGCTCAAATCGACCTATACTGATGCACTGCAGAAGCTGATTCACCCGCAAACCGACCGCGTCCACACCTCGTTCAATCAGGCCATCACCAGCACCGGTCGCCTCTCCTCATCCGATCCGAATCTGCAGAACATTCCGATCCGAAGCAGCGAGGGACGCGAAATCCGCAAGGCGTTTACAGCCGGGGCGGGGCATCTACTAATCGCGGCCGACTACTCCCAGATCGAGCTGCGTCTGATGGCACACTTCTCCGCCGACCCGGTACTGATGCAGGCCTTTGCCGACGGCGTCGATATCCATGCCGCGACGGCTGCGGCCGTCAACGATGTGCCGCTCGACGAGGTCAGCGGCGAGATGCGGCGACGCGCCAAGATCATCAATTTCGGCATCCTCTACGGCATGAGCGCCTTCGGCCTCTCCAAAGAGCTCGGCGTCTCCCGCGCTGAGGCGCGAGATTTCATCGATGCCTATTTCAAGCGCTACCCGGCCGTACGCAGCTTCATGAATCAGACGCTGGAGCAGGCCCGGCTGGACGGCTATGTCGAAACCCTGCTCGGTCACCGCGTCTATGTGGAAGAGATCAACAGCAAAAACGGCATGCGCCGCTCCTATGCTGAACGCACGGCGATCAATGCGCCGCTGCAGGGCTCGGGGGCCGATATCATCAAGGTTGCGATGATCCGGCTACACAAACGGCTGCGCGCCGAAGCGCCGGCGGCAGTCATTATTCTGCAGGTGCATGACGAACTGATTGTCGAGGCTCCGGCGGCGGAGAGCGATCATATCGCCGCAATCATGCGTGAAACGATGGAGCAGGCCGTCACGCTGCATGTGCCGCTGACCGTCGATATCGGCATCGGCGGCAACTGGTTCGAGGCGCACAGCCTGTAACCCCCCTTTCGTGATCCGGACCACAGCATTCGGTCGCTGCCCTTGTCAGCCTGAGACATGCAAAAACGCTTGGCTCACGCCATGTGGCACCAATATTGCCATCATTTAATAGCATGATGCCAAGCACGCATCTGACAGACACAAGGAGTAAGCCCATGACCATTGATCCTACACAGCATATCACGCTGACCGAACAGAAGAATGAGACATTCAGCCCGCTGATAGCGATCTCCACGCTAGCGCTGCTGCTCAGCCCCTGGGCGCTGATCGGGCTGGTCGTATCGATGTTTACCGACGCATTGCTCTCCACCGACATCGTGCTGACCTGCGCGCTGATGCTACTGGCTGCGATGCCGAAACTGCTGCAACTACTAATTCCGCAGCAACAGATGCTGGCACAGAACGACTACTGATTGACGATCTGATTATATCCGGGCTGAGAACCGCGCGATTTGTGTGGAATAGCGTTCCCGGAAGCGTGCACAGCTGTAGTAGCGCCGGTCAGTCGTGACCAGCCTCCTCTTCCAGTTCGCGTGCAAACACCTCTTTGTTCGAGCCGATCAGCACGATCAGGATCAGAGAGTATATAAAGGTCGAGAGCATAATCACGCCGATCACGATCGCCTTGAACATCTCCAGATGCTCGAACGAAGCCGGAATCATCATCAGCATCACAACCGACAATCCACCCTTGATACCGGCAAAGGTCAGCACGCCCCACCAACGGAAATTCACATTGGTCATCTTGTCGGTCTGATTGGTCAGAATCGCAAACTTGGCCATCATCATAGCGCGGATCAGTGTCGTAGCCAGGAACATGACGATTATCTCCGTTTTATACTGCCATAACAGATCGAGGTTGATGATCTCGGACATCGCGACAAACAGCATCGTATTGGCCACGATCGCCAACAGCCCGACATCCTCTTTCGTGCGCATATGGCGGTCGCGCTCCTCGACGGTAGCCTTGATCTTGTCGATCGCCTGCCGAATCAGATTGCGTGAGTTCGGCTCGCTCGTTGACTCGCGCTGCAAGTCGTCAGACTCTTTCTCAATACGCATCTCGTCATACTCCACCGCCTTGCTCATCACATGGTGTACAGTCACGGTGGCAAAGATACAGCTCAGAATACCGGAGAGGTGGGTATGCGAATGGCCACCCAGCAGGTTCAACAGGGCATAAAAATGCTCGGCGATCTCAAATGCGCCGTAACCAGTCAGGATCAGCACCAGCAGTTCGGCAATGCGATTCTCGGTCGTTTTCATGCCGATCAGGCCGATATAACCGATCACGACGCCGAGCAGCGCCGAACCGAGCACAACAACGGCACTGGTTTCGACCACATAACCAAAACTGATCTCGCCGCCGTCCAGTGCATAGAGACCGACAAATACAAACACGATCAGCGCCGTCGCATCGTTGAACAGACTCTCGCCCTCACAGAGGATTTTCAGCCGGTGCGGCAGCTTAAAATTGGAGAAGATACTGACCACCGACACTGGATCGGTCGCCAGCACCATTGCGAACAGCAGAATGATGGCCGGCACTGACAGATGGTACTGGCCAAACAGCGCATCGCCGATCAGCAGCGCGATCACCACTGACAACGCCACCGCAACAACAGCCAGATAGAACAGGCTCAGGCCGTGTTCCTTCAGCTCCTCGACCTTCAGCTCCAGTGAATCGGCAATGAGCAGAATCGGCAGCAACAGAATCACCAGTTCGGCAAAGTGGCGCGTATCGCCGGATAGCACGAACAGATCGCCGAACAGCGCATGAAAACCGAACGAGAGCGCAATCAGGCCAACCGGCGACGGCACCTTGAGCTTGTCTTCGAGCTGCAGCGCAAGATACAGAATTGCTGCGATGGAGAGTACTGTGATGATCATTGATTGAACCGTCCCTTCCTGCGATCGGTCGTTCGCAGGTTTCCGTTAGTCTCGAGCTGTATCGTTAGACGCCTCAACATCCCGATAGCAATCCCGCTCCTGACACTCCCAGCAAATCAGAGGCCAATCCATTCAGCCGCGCCGGGCATCCATTACAGCATCACAATCAGCACGATAAACAGCACATAGAGCAGCATATTCAGTGACAGGAACAGCGCCTGCAGACGCCCGCTGCGATGCAGCAGCCAGAGCAGCCCGCTGCCGGCCAGCGCCAGCACCACGGCCAGCGCGGCATGGATATCATTCAAGTGCCACGGCATCAGCAACATGCCGACTGCCGGGATAATCGTCCCCTGGAACACCATCGCGCCGGTGATATTGCCAAAAGCCAGTGTATCACGGCCGCGCCGGATCCACAGAATCGAGTTCACCTTCTCGGGTAGCTCGGTAGCCACTGGCACAATCAGCAACGACACGACCAGTGCCGAAACACCGAGCAGCTCGCTGGCCAACTCCACGCCGTGCACAAACACCTTGGCACCGATCACCAGCAGGGAAAGGCCGGCCAGCAGCTGCAGCACCGCAACAGGCATCGAGTCGCCCAACAACCGCGCAACATAGAGGTCATTATCGGCCTCGGTCGCATGCCCCTCTTCAACCAGCGCCTTGCTGGCCTTGATCGTGTTCAACAGATAGATGAAATAGAGCAGAAACAGCGAGAATGCGATGAACATGCGGGCAGAATCCCAGCCCCGCGGCAGTATGCCAGCCAGAATAACCAGCCCGAACGCGATCAGGAAGGTACGCAGATCGCGCTCCAAGCCGGTCGGCTCCGGCGTGAAACGAGTCAGCCAGCCGCGTTGCCGGCCAGCAAACCAGGCCATCAGCCCGATCGACAGCGTCGCCAGCATGAATGGCGCGCCGAGAATCGCGCCGAGACCAACTTCATGATTGACCGCTTCTGCCGCGCCGCCGGCCAGAATCGCAACAATCGGCACAATCGTCTCCGGCATCGCTGTGCCTACCGCGGCGAAAATCGATCCGGTCACCCCTTCGGAGACGCCCATACGCTCGCCCAGATGCTCCAGCGCATTGGTAAACACCTCGGCGGCCAGAAACACGAGCACCAGCGCCACAATCAGAATGATCAACGACTCAATCAAAACGACTCCCCTACGCCGGCCCGCAACCGGTTCAGACACGATTATAGCAGCGAGCAAGCCTGATGCCAGAGC
>CAYSMR010000122.1:0-6069 GCA_964432195.1 uncultured Zetaproteobacteria bacterium
TCGCGGACGCTTCCACTGGATGGTAGATGGATGTTTTTGAGGAGGCTCTATCTATTTGGCCGAAAACCAGTTTTACGATAAGTACAACATGTATGTGCCTGTTGCCGTTGCCGACAAACAGAGCAACGGTGTCATCAGCAAGAGCATTACTCTGGCCGGCGGAATGACTGTACTGTTCGAAGTCAACAATCTGTCTGAAGGCGTCCGGACTGTGGCCCGAACAGACAATAACAACCAGTCCATCCTGATCGGTTCTATAACTGACGGGAGCGATGACATCCTTGCTCTCGACCCCGACGCGCCTGACGGCTACCACGCGATCCCCCTCGCTGGCGTCTTTGCAGCAAGCAGCCTTCCCGCCCCGACGCCGAATAATGATATAGGCAGCTACCCCCTCTATCAGCAGTAGTCCGACTCCGTCACAGATCGTTTCCTCGAAACTCCCAACCGCAGGCTATCGCTCGCATCACATCAGGCGGCGTATCCACATCGAAACCGGTAGATAGCTTCTCAACTGCCAGCCCAAGCGCTTCGGCCTTGGCCAGCGTTTGCGCCAGCACCTGCTCCGAAGACCATTCGATGCCGTCAAAGAGCGGCCAAAAGCTGCGCATCGCAATCAGATCGTAGCCGCCATCCTCAACCGGGCCGAGCGCCAGATCGAAATGTTGCAGCGCCGCAGCCGCATCGAGCAGGCGGGTTGCCGGCATATGCGGAGAATCGGTGCCGAGCAGCATCACGCCGGCTGCGCCATCGGCCATTGCCCTCTCAACCTGCCGCTGCATGCGCGCGCCCAGGTCACCCTCGCCCTGATGACTGACCTGCGGCAGATCGAATGCCGCAAAAAACGGATGCGCCGGATCGTCGGCGGCGATAATGACATCCCCGAACAGCCCCACAGCCCGCCGGATCACGGTCGTCGCCATCGCCGCATGCAACACAGCCGCCTGTGCAGGCGTGTAGCGCGGCATCAGGCGCGTTTTGACGCGACCGGCGACCGGCGCCTTGCACATGATGATTACCCTGATGCCCCCCCTGACATTCGACTGCCGCATCAGCGCGCCAGCCGATAGCGGCGCGCCAGTCGCTGCGGAGAGACGCCGAGCCAGTAAAGCAGCCTGAGCTGCCACATCAGCAGCACGGTCCGGATCAGGCCGTGCCGCTCCCATCTGCGGCTGCTGGTCACAACCGGCAATGGCAGACAGGCCAGCCGACCGATCCGTTTCAGCCGCTTTGACAGTTCGATATCCTCCATCAGCGGCTGCTCGGGAAAGCCGCCAATCCGCTCGAACAACTGCCGGCGCACAAACTGGCACTGATCGCCAGTGCTGATGCCGCTCAGACAGGAGCGGCGATTGATGAACCAGCCGATCAGTCGCAACGCAGCCGAACCGCCCGAAAGGCGCAGATCGAAACGACCGCCGACATACAGACCGTCAGCCATAGCCTCGCGCAGCAGTGCGATATGGGCCGCATCAAGCTCGGTATCGGCATGTACAAATAGCAGCAGATCACTGTCACAGCGCGCAGCGCCAGCATTCATCTGCCGCGCCCGACCGGGTTCGGAGCTCATCCAGCGCAAGCCGGAGTCGGCCAGCAGCGATGCGCTGCCATCGTCCGATCCGCCATCGACCAGGATCAGCTCATCCACCGGCAAGGCGCGCAGCCGCTCCAGCAGTCGCGGCAGCAGTTGCGCCTCATTGAACAGCGGCACAATGACCGCCACGCTCCGCCCCTTTACCGCCGCCCCGGTTGTCAACAACTCAGGCGTCGACAATTCAGTCGTCGACAACGGCGATCGGCACCCAGCCGCTGCCAGCTTCGCGGAAATTGGTCACCTGCCCGCGCCAGGCGCGGCCGGCCAGCGCGATCAGTCGCTCGCCGTGCATATAGAGGCGCAAATCGAACTTCATCATCCGCCCCTCCACCTCCACTTCGGAGGCCGGCACCAGCCGCTGCACAATCGTATCGCTGATATCAAGCGCATCGAAACGCTTGCGGCTCATCCCCTTGCCCAGCAGCACACCCTTGCCGCCATGTCTGGCTGCCGGCTTGAACACCCACTGCCTGCGTTCGCGCCAGGCCTGTTCGCGATCCATCTCGGCCAGCCTGCACGTCTCCGGCGTGACCGCGCGAATCAGCGCTCGCTCATCGGCATCCAGACAATCCTCGAGCAGCCCCGGCCGCCACCAGTCCACCATGCGCGTTTTATCGCCGATCAGGGCATAGCTGCGCGGATGCGGATTGAGCGCCACCAATCCGGCATCATAGGCGCGGCGGATATCAGCCAGTGCAGCGCTCTCCAGATAGAAATCGGTATGGCGGTTATAGATCGCATCGATACGCATATCGTCATGCCAGAGCCCGTCCGCATCGGACCGCAGCGCTTCCGGCGAGCAGACAACCACATGACGGCCGTCGCCGCGCAGCAGTTCGGCAAAGGCCAGCATCTCCGGATACATAAACTGGGCCGTCACATCCTCGTCCATAATCGCGATCCGGCGCCACTGCGGATGAAACATCTCGCGCAGTCGCTGCTGCAGATCGCCGACTAGTTCGGCGATATCCGACTGCGGCATCCAGCGCCCCGCGCCGGTATAGAGACCGCCGGCATTGTTGTTGATCTCGATCAGTTTCGGCCCCTGCCCGGTCAGATGGAAGTCGAAGCCCATCAGTACGCTCGGCCAATCGGTGCGGATCCTTGCCGCCGGTGGCAACTGATCGCGCAAATGATCCAGATAGAGCGGATTATCCTTGAGTCGGAACACCGTGCGCGCAAAGCGCAGCATGGTTCCGAAGTCGGAGCGGGACACCGCTACCGGGGTTTCACTAGCCAGAGAGCTTGTCATGACTCGAATCCTAGGGGGATGGTGATTTATTGCCATCCCGGGCGGCAACCGTCGAAAACGCGCTGTCAGTCGCCGCTGATCACCGCCCGCACCGAGACCCGCCCCGGCGCATCGGCTGACCTGAGCGTCAGCGCATCGAGCGCCAGCTTCTGCACGGCCAGCGCATGCGTAAAGCGCAGCGTCGCATCAAACGGGGCATCCTTCATCCGGATCATCAGCTGTTCGCGGCCGTCCGGCGACTGATTCGACTTGATCCGGGTCATATAGCGCCGCACACCGCTCTGGCGGGCGATCCGCTCGACCCGGGTCAGCAGGTTGCCGCCGGCATCTGGTTTGCCGGCCTGACCGGCATGCTCTTTCAGATAGTCGGCCAGCCGCTCCGCCTCGGCCGCTGCGGCCTGCGCCTGCTGCAAGCCGGCCTGCAGCGCCCGATGGCGATCCTGCATCGGCAGCAGCAGCCCGAACACGACAAACAGCAGCGGCAGCGCCACCGCGGCAAACAGCAACAATCGCTGCTCGCGAAGCTCCAGCTGCCGGTAGCGCGCGATGATCTGTTCGTCGAACTGACGCCGGACTGTTTCGATATGCTCTCGCATCACCATGCCATCCTGAATGTCACCTGTTTATCACCCAGCTCGGTATCCTGCACCTGCACCGGACGCCCGGCCAGTTGCTCCAGCGCCGCGCGGATCGCATTCATTGCCTGCAGATCCGACACCTGGCCGGCCATTGTCATGCGCCCATTGCGCATCGCCAGTTCGCGCATCCGCCACGGATGCGTCCGATAGACCTGCGCCACCGCATCGAGCTGACGCAGCCATGCCGCTGCGCTGTCGTTCGCCGCTTCGCCCGAGCCGCCGGCCGCCTTGCGCAGCTGGGCCAGCGCATCAATGATCACGCGCTGCTGCGGTAGCCCCTGATGAAAGGCCTGAATGACTCGTTGCTGGGCCGAACGGGTCTGCTGCTCCAGCTGATAGTTCTGCCATGCCTGGCCGCCGATCCAGACCAGCGCCAGCAGGCCCGCCAGCGCCAGCGTGCGGTACCACGGCCGGATCTCTCCGAAATCGGTCGCGGCGCGCCAGCGGCCGTGACGAAAATCCGCGCTGCCGACCGATGCCAGCGCCAGATTCGCCTGATGCCGCGTCGGCAACGCATCGACGGCCACGCGCTCGCCGCGCCAGCCGGCCGCCCCAAAGCGTTCAGAGAGTGCATCGGCGAGCGACTCCGGCAGTGACCCGGCTGCGATATCGGAAACAGTGGCGGAATCGCTCGCCGAATCCCCGCCGCGCCAGCCCATCGCCTGCAGCGTGCGCATCACCTCTTCGGCCAGCGCCTGCCACGCCTGCCCGGCAAGATTCAGCCGCCGCATGCCGCACCAAAAGCCGTCGCCATCCCCTGCGCAGGGCTGCCAGACGCCGAAACAGAGACCGCTCGCATCGGCGTCGAACAGCGCTATCGCGCCGGCTGCATCCGACAGCGCAGTCGGTTTGAAATCAGAACGTTCGGAAGCAGAGCGTTCGCCAGCGAGTCGGGCATCGAGTCTGGCCAGAAGATCGATGCCAACCGACTGCAGCTGCGACCAGCTGCCTCCTTCCTCGCCTGGGTCATGATCCGGACGCCCACCCTTCTCCGTGTGCGCGGCCTCGTCGCTCACGCCATCTGCGCCGCGCGCTTCACCGGCCTCTGCCTCGTCGTTCTGCAGGGCGTCGCCGTCGATCTGGCAGCGCAGCGATTCGGGCATGCCGAACATGACGCCGCTGACGCCATCGCCATCGCGACCGGCCTGCCAGCAGAGCCACCAGTCGGCCGCATCCTCGGCCGTATGCTCCTCGAGCTCCTGTGCCAGAATCTCCTGATCGATAAAGCGGGGGCTGGCCAGCGGCAGCGAGAATGTGCGGCAGAGCAGCCACTCGGCCGGCAGCAGCAGTTGCCGGGCCGCGCAACCGGCCGGCAACGCCGGCAGGCGCATCTCGCCCGTCTCTGTCCTGGCGACATCCCCCAACCGGATCTGCGCACCGTCGCCGTCGATCGCCAGCCAGCTATCGCCGTCGCAACTGATGCGCAGCATGCGCAACGCGCCGTCGCTCACGGCAATGCTCCGGCATCGGCGGCAAGCGGAGCAAGCGCTTCGGCGCGGCCCGCGGAGAGCAGTGTGATCTTGCCGGCGCTGTCTCGCTGCAGCATAAATTTCTCCCTCAGTACGACGCGTCCGAAACGCGCCTCTGTTCGCACCATAAAGGCATCGCTGGCCACGCTCAAGTAGGCCCTGTTGACGTTCGCCGCCCAGATCCGGTTCTGCAGCGCATCATCAACACTGGCAAACGGGCGCTCGGCAATAAACGCCTCGGCGTCGGCCGCTGTCATCTCCGGCATCAGCGCCATCAATACCGGCGCAGATGCGGTATTCAGATTCACCGGAGTGATGCCGGATGCCGGCGTCGGTCGCGCAATCGCCACTTTGGCCAGCTTCGCAACGATCTTGCGATCGAAACCGCGCACCAGATAGAGCTCCCGCCAGCGATTCAGCGGCGCATTGGCAACCCGATAATCCCGGCTGTAGTAGGCAGCATCCTCGGCGCCGCCGGCGCCGTGACGGCGATCATCGGCATCGACCCAGTCGATCAATGCATCGACCAGCGCCGGAGCCAGCTCCAGCGACGCGAACAGCCGCTTCACCTGCTGCTCGACCGCCGGCACTGCCTTGCCCTGACGATCGATCAGCGTGTTGAGATTGATGAAGCGGTTGGCATCGATAATGCGGCCGATGACGCTGCCGTCGTCGATCGCGAACGACGGCGTCTCCTGCGCCCACGCCTCGTCCAGATCATCGCCAGAGCCGTCGCGAGCATCGTCCCGGAGCACTTTGGCCGCCAGCGCCAGCGCCGACTGGCTGGCCTGCGCTGCCCGGACTGCATTCTGGCTGTTCTCGGCGCGGCGCAGCGACAGCATATCCTCGTAGGCCGCCGTCACCGCCCAGCTGCTGATCAGCGCCACCAGCCCGAGTACGATGATTAGCGCTGCGCCGCGCTCGCGCCGGTTCTCTGCGATGCCTGCCATTACAATGCGCTGCCAAACAGCACCGGCATCCACCACTGCTGCGGCGCGACATCATCATTCCGCCGCATGCTCACCCGCACCGCTTTCGGCCAGACAAACGCAGTCGCATCGAAGCTCCAGACCTTCCGCCAGTTGCCCTGCCGATCCCACACCTCGACCGACCACG
>CAYSMR010000123.1:0-6028 GCA_964432195.1 uncultured Zetaproteobacteria bacterium
GGGGGGGGGTCTCTCGCGGCTTCGGCTTTCTGGCCGAAAATGCCGAGTTTGCCGAGATCGTCATTGAGTCCGGTCTGACCTGGATCGGGCCGACGCCGGCATCGATGCGCACAATGGGCGACAAGGTCACAGCAAAGCAGAAGATGGTCGAGGCCGGCGTACCGCTCGTGCCCGGTTCCGACGGCGCTGTCGAAACAATCGAAGAGGCCAAGGCTGTCGCTAAAACCTGCGGCTTCCCGATCATCATCAAGGCATCGGCCGGCGGCGGCGGCCGCGGCATGAAGATCGTGCATTCGGAGGCATCACTGCCCAATGCATTTTCGATGTGCAAGTCCGAAGCCGGCGCCGCATTCGGCGACGATACGGTATTTATCGAGAAGTTTCTCGAGGAGCCACGCCATATCGAGGTGCAGGTGCTGGGCGATACGCACGGCAATATCGTGCACCTGTTCGAGCGCGAATGCTCGATGCAGCGCAGCAACCAGAAGGTGCTCGAGGAGGCGCCGAGCCCGTTCCTCGATACCGAGACGCGCGAGAAGATCTGCGCCGCGGGCCTGGCCGCTGCGAAGGCCGTCGACTATGTCGGTGCGGGCACAATCGAGTTCCTAATGAACTCGGATAAGTCCTTCTTTTTCATGGAGATGAACACGCGTATTCAGGTAGAACATCCGGTCACCGAATGGATCACCGGCGTCGATCTGATCGAATGGCAGATCCGCGTTGCAGCCGGCGAGGAGCTGGCGTTCAGGCAGGAGAACCTGAAGATCAAGGGGCATGCGATCGAGTGCCGCATTAATGCCGAGCACCCGTTCAAGTTCACGCCGTCGCCGGGCACGGTCGAGCTCTATCATGCGCCGGGCGGCCGCAGCGTGCGGGTCGATTCACACCTCTACACCGGCTACCGCATCCCGCCCCACTACGACTCGATGATCGGCAAGATCATCACCCATGCGCGCGACCGCCAGAAGTGTATCCGCCGCATGCAGCGCGCCATCGATGAGCTGGTGATCCTCGGCGTAACGACCAATCAGGAGCTGCATCAGCGCCTGCTGGCCAATCCGGGCTTCCAGAAGGCCGATTTCAATATCCACTTCCTAGAGAAGTGGCTGCATCAGATGAATCTGTAATCGGCGCAGTCGTCCGCACGGCGGGGCGTCAGGCGTAAGCCTGACGCCCCGCTGTTGTTTATACCCCCGAATACTGAGCATGCACCTTTCTGGCATGCATGTTCGGCAGCTTGTTCAGCGCATCGATCAGCGCCTTCGCCGATGCGACAACAATATCGGTATCGGCCCCCTGTCCGTTCACAATCCGGTCACCGTCCTGCAAGCGCACGGTCACCTCGCCCTGCGCATCGGTGCCGGCCGTAATCGCATTGACCGCATAGAGCAGCAGCTTGCCGCTCGGCTCGACCAGCGACTTGATCGCCTTGAACGCCGCATCGACCGGACCGTCGCCCTCGGCCGTCGCCTTGTGCGTTTCGCCCTCGATCTCGAGTTCGACAGCTGCGACCGGTGCATCATTGGTGCCGGAGGCGGCATGCAGACTGATCAGCCTGACGCGCTCATCGGTTTCGCCGGCGTCATCTGATAGCAGTGCCATCAGATCCTCGTCGAAAATCTCCTTCTTCTTGTCGGCCAGCGCCTTGAAACGCTCGAATACCGCGATCAGCCGCTCATCATCGAGCGCAACGCCGAGCTCCTCATAGCGCGCTTTTAGCGCCGCCCGCCCGGAATGCTTGCCGAGTACCATCCGGTTCGTGCTCCAGCCCACCGAGGCCGGCGTCATGATCTCGTAGGTTTTCTGATGCTTGAGCATGCCATCCTGATGGATGCCGGACTCATGCGCGAACGCATTGGCGCCGACAATCGCCTTGTTGGCCTGCACCGGCATACCGGTAATGCCACTGACCAGCTTCGAGGTCGGCACGATCTTCGTCGAATCGATGCCGGTCTCGATATCGTAGCGATCCGAGCGCGTCTTCATAATCATCACGATCTCTTCGAGCGAGGCATTGCCAGCCCGCTCGCCGAGCCCGTTGATCGTGCACTCGACCTGGCGCGCGCCGTTCTCAACGGCAGCCAGCGAATTGGCCACGGCCAGCCCGAGATCGTTATGGCAGTGCACCGAGAAGATTGCCTGATCGGCATTCGGCACCCGCTCGATCAGCGTGCGGATGCGCTCGCCGAACTCATCCGGCGTCATATAGCCGACCGTATCGGGAATATTGATCACGCGCGCGCCGGCCGCAATCACCTGCTCGACAATGCGGCAGAGGAAGTCGATCTCGGAGCGGCCGGCATCCTCGGCCGAGAACTCCACCTCCGGCACCAGCGAGCGCGCCTGCCTGACGGCCGTGACCGCCCGCTCGACCACCTGATCGGGGCTCATGCGCAGCTTCGCCTCCATATGGATTGGGCTGGTCGCAATAAAGGTGTGAATCCGGCCGCGATCTCCGGCCGGCTTGACCGCTGCGCCGGCCCGCTCGATATCACCCCTGGCCGCGCGCGCCAGCCCGGCAATCACCGGCCCCTTCACTTCGCTGGCGATGCGGTAGACCGATTCGAAATCGCCAAGCGATGCGATCGGAAAGCCGGCCTCGATGATGTCCACGCCGAGCGCTGCCAGCGCATGCGCGACGCGCATTTTCTCGTCGATATTCATCGAGCAGCCGGGCGACTGCTCACCGTCGCGCAGGGTCGTATCAAAGATATATAAACGATCAGACATCACTCTCTCCTGTTCTGCATGCCGCAAGCGCCGTCGAGGCATAAAAAAGGCCGCGAAAACGCGGCCTGTACATCATCAGCTGAACCTGTTCAGCAGACGCACAAGCCCGCGCGAAGTAGCAGGTACTTCGCGGCAGCATTCAGAGTCCCGAACCGGATATTCATGCGCCGCATTATGGCCGCCGCGGCATGCGGCGGTCAACCTACTGCTCCCCGGACGCATCCCCGTCGGCCTGCTGCCGCCGGTGCTTGCGCTGGCGGCGGCGCTGCCGGTACTGCGACAGTTTCCACTTCTGCCACAGGCTCAGCATCGGCCCGTGCATGCAGTAGGCAAACATAATCGTGAACGGCATGCGGTAGGGATCGACCGCCATAAACCCGATCACGACAACCATCACAATCAGCACGCCGGAGGAACGCCGCTTCTTCAGATCGATATCCTTGCCGGAGATGAAACGCACATTGCTGATCATCAGCCACGCCAGGAATAGCGACAGCGCCAGCCAGAGCCATGGCCACGGCTCGATATGCGCATCCATGTGATAGAGCACGGCGGTTGCGATAAACAGCGCCGCGCCCGGCGTCGGCAGCCCCTGAAAATAGCGCTTGTCCTGCTCGCTGTGTTTGACATTGAAGCGGGCCAGCCGCAATGCGGCGCCCGCCACAACAAAGAAGCCGCCCAGCCAGGCCAGCCGGTGCAGATCGGCCGGCAGATTGACCAGCGCCCACAGATAGACCAGCACGGCCGGCGCCACGCCGAACGACATCATATCGCAGAGCGAATCATATTCGGCCCCGAATTCGGTCTCGGCGTGCAGCAGCCGCGCCACCCGCCCGTCCAGCATATCGAACAGGGCAGCAGCCAGAATCGCCCAGGCCGCCACCTCGAAATTACCCTGAATCGATGCGATCAGCGAATAGAAGCCGGCAAACAGCCCCATCGTCGTGAACAGGCTCGGCAGCACATAGACGCCGCGCTTGCCGACGGCATCCTTAAGCTTCGGCACTACCCTGCTCCCCGCCCTGCTGATCAGCGCGCTTGCGCGCAATCACGGTCAGCGCGGCCGTCACATGCTCGCCGACCTTCACCTGCAGCTCATAATCGGCCGGAATCTCGCAGTTCACGCGCGAGCCGAAACGGATCATGCCGATGCGCTGGCCGGCCTGAACCCGGTCGCCGACCTCAACATAGGAGACAATGCGCCGCGCCACCAGCCCGGATATCTGCGTGAATGCGATCTTGTCGCCGTTATCGCAGACCATTTCGAAGCGGTTGCGCTCGTTCTCCTCAGTCGCATGATCGAAGCTGGCGTTAACAAACTTGCCCGGCACATACTGCATATGCGTGATGCGCCCGCCCATCGGCACGCGGTTCACATGCACGTTAAACACGTTCATGAAGATATCGATGCGCTGATGCCCGTCCTCCATCGTTTCGGCGCGAATCACCTTGCCGTCGGCCGGCGCGATGAACAGACCGTCGCCGACCGGCGTATCGCGCTCGGGATCGCGGAAGAAGTTCAGCATAAACAGCAGCAACGCCAGCAGCGCGGCTGCCGCCAGCGTCCACCCCAGCAGCCATGCAGCGGCGGCCAGCAGCGCGGTTGGAATCAGGAATCGCCATCCCTCCGGGGCAAACGGGATCTTGCCGCGGGCGCGGCCGGAAATTGCTTTGGGTTCACTCATGGGCGCAATCTAGCGGTAATGCGCCCCATACTAAAGGAGATGCTGTCTTGGGAAATGCTGATTAAAGGCATCTTGCCTGTAATCAGCACGGAAAGGCAAAAGCGCGGTTTTGCCTTTCCTGACAAATCAACTACTTACGCGATTGATTTGGCAGGCCGTCCATGGCCTTCCCGGAAGTACTGAATAAATCAGCACTTCCGGGAAAGCGGCGATCCGCTATTCCCCGCTAGATGCAGCCGGGCAATCAAAAATAGCAGTCGGCGCGCAGCGCGTAGAGCGGCTCAAAGCCGGCAAATTCCGCCACCCCGCGCCCGTTCGGCAGCTGGGCCAGCAGCGTCAGCTCCAGATCCTCGCGCAGCGACCATTTCAGCGACGGCGCGATGAAACTGCCGCCATGGCCGGGATCAACAATCAGCAGCAACTCGCCGCGCCACAACGGCGTCAGATCATAGCCGAGCATGCCACCCAGCAGATGACGGGAGCGGCTGTTCAGGCGGTCGCCGGCCGCAGGCAGCAAGGTGGCGAACGGCGCGGCCGCGCCATTATAAAAATATTCCAGCGCCATATAGAGGCCGTTGGGCAGCGTCCTGCTCTGCCAAGTATAGTCGATGCCGGCGATCAGCTGACCGTAGCTGCCGGAGCGATTTCCCGGCAACAGGCTGCCCTGCATCCACTCGAGACGCACGCCGGCATCGCCGAGATTGCCGGTCAGATCGACGCCGAGCATATGCTCGGCACCGATGCGGGCCAGGCTGATGGCCAGATCGAACTCGCCGAATGTATCCTGCCATCTCAGCGCCGCCTTGCGCGACGCAGCATAGGCCGCCCGGCCCGGCGCGAGCACGGCGATCAAGCTGCCGTTACCGCCGTAGTTCCACGCCGCCCGCAGCGCATCGACGCCGAGCTTCTGGGCCGACTCCAGCGCAGTCGGCTGCACCGGATTGAAACGGTCAGTCGGATTCCAGATCCGGCCCGATCCCCATGCGATGCGCTGACGCCCCAGCCGCAGATTCACGCCCCCGGCATCATATTCGACCCAGCCGCGATAGAGCGTATGCCGCCAGTTGATCCGGGCGCGCCGGTAGAGCGCCGCTTCGGCATCGATCCAGGTCGGTTCGGAACGCCGCAGCGCTGCAGCCACCGGCGGGTCAGCCACCAGCCCGCCCCACAGCAGTTCGTGATCATATGCCAGATGCAGGCGCAGCGGACCGTTCTCGCCGTCCAGCTTCAGCCGCAGCCGGTTCAGGTCGGTGATCTGCTGCTGTTTGCGACTGTCGCGGGTCGCAAACAGCAGGTTTTCATACTGCCCTGTGAGCTCGAGCGCCGCCGCCGGCTGCGACAACAGGCCAAGCAGCAGCCAGCCTGGCAGTAGCCAGAGCGGCGCAAAGCGCGCCACTGCCCGCTTCCGGCCGGGACTCACCGGCCCTCGCCCGGCCCGCTGCGCGGCGCTGCCGTTTGTCCGCCCTGTTTCGATGCAGTTTGTTCAGCCCCTGTTTGTTCGGCTCCTGCTTGTTCCACCCCTGTTTGTTTCGACGCTGTCTGCTCCGAGATCACGCGCCCGTCCTGCATCGTGATCAACGTGCTGGCTAAATCGATCACGCCCGGATCGTGCG
>CAYSMR010000124.1:0-5972 GCA_964432195.1 uncultured Zetaproteobacteria bacterium
GGATGCCGAGGCAATAAACCTATACCGTTTACACAAAACTTCTTACACCCTCGATCAGCTTGTTGCGATTCATCAACTACTACAATCCTATCAAACCCCACAAGGGCATAGATGATATGACACCGCAGGAAAAGCTCTTTGAGCATTTCTACGGACAACAAAAACTGTAAACAACGCGATGATTTCTAACACCTAAACACCGCCCTATTTGAAAAACCGGTCAATTTCGCACAGCTAATCGATTATATCGATTTACTCTCGCCTGACCGGAATTGCGAAAATCAATAGCCTGCTTCGATACAGGTGATACCGCCCCCCCATGTGGTAACCGACAACGACGCTGATCGCCTGATCCATTTCCGCTACAGCAATCAACAGCTTCAGGTGCCGAAAACAAAACAGGCCCCGCAATGCGGGGCCTGTTTTATTTGAATCAATCAGATCGTCACGTCGGAACGGGATCAGGCCCCGCCAGCCGTCTCCTCTTCAACCGTTGCGATTTCGTCGATCAGTTCGATAACTGCCATCGGCGCAGCATCGCCGGCACGGTAACCGGTCTTGATAATGCGGGTATAGCCACCCGGACGATCCGCGCAGGCCGTTGCGACATCACCGAACAGACGATCAACGATCGGGCGATAGCGCAGCTTGGCCAGTGCCTGACGACGTGCATGCAAGTCACCACGCTTGCCCAGCGTGATCAGCTTTTCTGCATACGGACGCAGTGCGCGTGCCTTGGCTTCAGTAGTTTCAATACGTCCGTGGGTCAGCAGTGCCGTAGCCAGGTTGGCCATCAGCGCGCGGCGGTGGCCGCTAACCAGTCCCAGAGAACCATGATGTTTACGATGTCTCATCTATCTATCCTCTACTCTAACTCAGTCTTTGGCCGGGGTGTCTTCGTCCGACGCGATGTCATCCTGCGGCGGCCAGTTCGGGAGATCCATGCCCAGTTCCAGGCCCATGTTTTCCAGCACTTCCTTGATCTCGTTCAGCGACTTGCGGCCGAAGTTCGGCGTGCGAAGCATCTCCTGCTCGCTGCGCTGAACCAGATCACCGACGCGGAATACATCATCC
The DNA here is from genome assembly GCA_964432195.1 of uncultured Zetaproteobacteria bacterium. Taxonomy (GTDB): domain Bacteria; phylum Pseudomonadota; class Zetaproteobacteria; order Mariprofundales; family Mariprofundaceae; genus Mariprofundus. The sequence goes on from CAYSMR010000124.1 coordinate 1,075, forward strand.
GATTTCAGGCAGTTCATTGAACGCACCGAGAGGTCGAGGTGCTCGATCGGCTGGATCAGCAACTCTTCCAGATCCTCGTTCGACGTATCTTCAACATCGGCCACAGCGACTGCCTCGAAATCGATAAACACGGCAAGCTGCTGCTCAATGATGCGCGCAGCGGCATTGATCGCCTCCTGCGGCGTGATCGAACCGTTGGTCTCGACTTCCATGATCAGCTTGTCGTAATCGGTACGCTGACCAACGCGGGCAGACTCAACACGGGTCGCAACGCGCGTAATCGGCGAGAAGGATGCATCGACAAGCAGCGATCCGACAGCGCGATCCTCGATCTCGCGTTCGCTGGCCGCATCATAACCGCGTCCCTTCTCGACTATCGCCTCAATCTTCAGATGGCCGTCATCATTCTGATGCGCCAGCTCCAGCTCAGGATTCAGCACCATCAGGCCGGCCGGACACTGGATATCAGCAGCAGTGATTACGGCCGAACCCTTAACGTCCAGCGTAATCGTTGCCGGCTCGTCGCCTTCCATTCGGATATCCAGCTCTTTCAGGCTCAGGATGATGTCCATGACATCTTCACGCACGCCCTTGATCGTATCGTATTCATGCGACACGCCGTCAAAGCTCACCGACGTGACTGCTGCGCCGGGCAGCGACGAGAGCAGCATGCGACGCAGGCTGTTGCCGATCGTCGTGCCGAAGCCGCGTTCGAGCGGTTCAAACACGATCTTGGCGGAGCGGCCGGGAATCTTCTCTTCGACGCTGATATTTCGCGGATTAATCAGTTGCATGAAACGACCTCAGTGTTTACTTGGAGTACAGTTCGACAATCAGCTGTTCGCGGATGTTCGGATCCAGCTGATCACGCGCAGGCATTTCACGATACACGCCCTGGCGGCTCGGCAGATCGACGTCCATCCACTCAGCGGTGCCACGGGTGCCGGCAGCTTCAACAGCGGCGGCAACACGCAAGTGCTCCTTGGCGGAGTCTACCAGCTCCAGACGGGCACCGACCGGCACACGCATGGACGGAATGTTGGCAATCTTGCCGTTTACCTTGACCAGCTTGTGGCGCACGATCTGACGAGCCTCGGTACGGGACGAGGCCAAGCCCATGCGGTACACAACATTGTCCAGACGCGACTCAATCAGCTGCAGCAGGTTCAGACCGGTAACACCCTGCATACGGTCAGCATCCTTGAAGTAGCTCAGGAACTGCTTCTCTTGCAGGCCGTAGATACGCTTGACCTTCTGTTTTTCGCGCAGCTGCAGACCATAGTCCGAGGTCTTGCTGCGGCGGTTCTGACCGTGCATGCCCGGTGCATATGGACGCCGCTCGATCGGACACTTGTCCGAGTAGCATTTGCTGCCCTTGATATAAAGCTTCTCGCCCTCGCGCCGACAGAGGCGACACTTGGCTTCCAAATAACGTGCCATCTACTTAACTCCTAAACGCGGCGCCGCTTCGGCGGGCGGCATCCATTATGCGGGATCGGGGTGACGTCGCGGATCGATGTCACATTGATGCCGACTGCGGCAATCGCGCGCAGCGCGGACTCACGGCCGCTACCCGGCCCGCGAACCAGTACTGAACAGTTCTTCACGCCGTGATCCATAGCCTTGCGTGCAGCTTCCTCGGCAGCCACCTGAGCAGCAAACGGAGTGCTCTTGCGAGAGCCCTTGAATCCGGATGCACCGCTGGTCGCCCAGCAGATAGCGTTGCCGGCATCATCGGTGAAGGTAATAATCGTGTTGTTGAAGCTGGCCTTGATGTGCGCGACGGCATTCGCAATATTCTTGCGGACGCGCTTCTTGCCACCAGCAGCTCTTTTCGGTGCAGCCATGCGTTATCCCCTATTACTTCTTCTTGCCCGCAACGGTACGACGCGGACCTTTGCGCGTACGGGCGTTGGTTTTACTGCGCTGACCGCGAACCGGAAGCCCTCTACGGTGGCGCAGGCCACGGTAGCACCCGAGATCAGTCAGTCGCTTGATATTCATCGTCACTTCACGACGCAGATCGCCTTCGACATTATACTCACTATCGATGACGCCACGGATTTTATCCACTTCGCTATCGCTCAGATCCTTGACACGTGTGTTCGCATCAATGCCCGCCGTAGCGAGAATCTTCTGCGAACTGCTCAAACCGATACCAAAGATATAGGTCAACGCCACTTCAATGCGTTTCTGAGTCGGAATATTTACACCGGCTATACGAGCCACTTGTTGCCTCCTTAGGTCTTGAGAAAAAGGTCGCGAACCTTAGCGATGAGCGCCAAGCTTCGCAACGTCCTTATCCCTGACGCTGTTTGTGTCGCGGATTTTCGCAGATAATACGAACTACGCCCTTACGGCGGATTACACGACATTTGTTACACATTTTCTTGACTGATGCACGGACTTTCACGCCTGTACCTCCTCAAACTTCTAACACCGCCGGCGACCGGCGCTGCTTTCAACCATTCTCCATCCGCAAGCGGACGGTGATTATTTTTCGCGGTAGCTGATGCGGCCGCGGGACAGGTCGTATGGTGAAATCTCAACCGTCACCTTGTCGCCCGGCAGGATACGAATGTAGTACTTGCGCATCTTACCTGAAATCGTGCACAGCAGTTCGTGCCCGTTTTCCAGTTTAACCTTGAACATGGCGTTCGGCAGCTTTTCAACCACCTCACCGGACATCTCAATAATATCTTCTTTTGCCATGCCTAGTTACTCACCACCTGTTTCAATGCGGCATACACCGCGTCCGTATCCCCGCCGGCATCGAGTTTGAAAAACCCGTCCCGCTGCCGGTAGAACACCAGCAGAGGTGCTGTCTGCTCATGGTAGACCTCTAGCCTGTGGGCGATAACATCTTCACGATCATCATCCCGCTGGTAGAGCTCACCACCGCAGCGGTCACAGCACCCTGATTTAAGGGGCGGCGAATACTGCCTATGAAATCCAAAACCGCAAGCCCTGCATATCAGTCGGCCGCTGAGCCGTTTCAGCAAGTTCTCTTCGGGAGCATCCATAAACACAATACGATCGATTTTCAGACCGTGACGGTCCAGCATTGCATCGAGGGCTTCGGCCTGCGCCACATTGCGCGGAAAGCCGTCGAGCAGGAACCCCTTGCCCTCTTCTGCAACAATGCGATCCTCGATCATCGCGACGACCACAGCGTCGGGCACCAGCTTGCCTGCGTCCATATACTCCTTTGCCTGCAGGCCGGCTTCAGTTTTGTCGCGGACGGCGGCACGCAGGATATCCCCCATAGCCAGATGCGACATGCTGAACTCGCCGGCCAGCTTTTCGCTCTGGGTTCCTTTACCGACCCCCGGAGGGCCAAACAGAATCAGGTTCATCGCGCTTACTTCTTGCCGGTTTTTAGGCGGGCTTTCTTCATCAGCCCCTCGTACTGATGGCTCATCAGATGGGACTGGATCTGTCCCATCGTGTCCATCGTTACGACAACGACAATCAGCAGCGAGGTGCCGCCAAAATAGAACGGCACCGACAGCTCGGAGATCAGCCACTGCGGCAGCAGGCAGACCAGGCTGACATAGGCCGCGCCGACGACGGTAATGCGGGTCAACACATTATCAACATAGTCGGCCGTCTTCTGACCCGGACGGATGCCCGGAATAAAACCGCCATGCTTCTTCAGATTGTCGGCAGTCTCTTTCGGGTTGAACACGATCGCCGTATAGAAGAAGCAGAAAAACACAATCAGCGCCGTGAACAGCACCATGTAGAGCCATGCACCCGGAGACAAAATTGCCGACAGATCCCCCAGCCATGCGAAACCATCCACGCCCTTCGTGAACTGCGCAAATGTAGCCGGCAGCAGGATCAGCGACGATGCGAAGATCGGCGGTATCACGCCGGCCGTATTGACCTTCAGCGGCAGAAATGACGCCTTGCCGCCGTACATCCGGTTTCCGACCTGACGCTTGGCATACTGAATCGGGATGCGGCGCTGAGCGCGTTCAAACCAGACCACCGCTGCGGTGACAACCAGCGTCATCGCGAACAGCAGTAGCACGACAAACGGCGAGTATTCACCGGTACGGGCCAGCTCCAGCGTGCCGCCGACTGCCGATGGCAGCCCGGCAGCAATACCGGCGAAGATGATCAGCGAAATACCGTTGCCGATACCGCGCTCGGTGATCTGCTCGCCGACCCACATCAGAAAGATCGTACCGGAGACCAGTGTCACGACGGTCATCGCGCGGAACGCCAGCCCCGGTTCGATCACAACCGACTGACCGCCGACCGAAAACGATTCGAGTCCGATCGAGATGCCGATCGCCTGGAACAGGGCCAGCGCAACCGTGCCATAGCGGGTATATTCGGTAATCTTGCGACGACCTGCCTCCCCTTCTTTCTTCAGCTGCTCCAGCTTCGGAGAGACCACCGTCATCAGCTGGATGATAATGGCCGCGGAGATATAGGGCATAATACCGAGTGCGAAGATCGTCAGTCGCGACAGCGCGCCGCCGGAGAACATGTCGAACATGCCGAGCAGCGATCCCTGCGCCTGATTGAAGAACTGCGCCAGAATGCCGGCATCAATGCCGGGCACCGGGATGTGTGCGCCAATCCGGTATACAATCAGCATACCGAGCGTAAACATAATACGGCTTTTCAGTTCAGGAATCTTGCCGATATCGCCAAATCCGCCCAGCGCTCCCACTCCAGAATTGGGCATGAGTTTAAGCCTTGCCGGTCAGATTCAACGTGCCACCGGCAGCAGCCACCTTGGCAGCCGCCTGTGCGGATGCCGCCGTGACCGAGACGGTCAGCTTCTTCTCCAACTCACCGTTACCCAGCAGCTTGATGCGGTCAACAGCATTACGCACAAGACCTGCCTCATACAGAGCCGCGGCATCGACCGATGCGCCGTC
>CAYSMR010000125.1:0-5842 GCA_964432195.1 uncultured Zetaproteobacteria bacterium
AGATCGCCCTCCTCCTCGGCAATATCAACCAGACGCGACAGCGCCAGCGGAGCGCCGGGGTGCGCATGCAGCCACGCCTCCAGATGCGCCTTGCGCGTGGCCAAGTCGGCCGCATTGTCGGCATTCGGGTCAGTGGCAATGCGGGCGGCCAGTGCCGTCAGCAGCGGATCCTGGTCCTCGGCCGGCAGCGGCAACTCCCTAGCCGGCGTCAGCATGATCTGCAGCATATCGATAGCCCATCCAGGCAGCACACCGCGGCAGCGTTTCAGCGCCCGGGCGCTGATATTGTCGCGTCCGTCCAGCCACTGCGCGAGCAAGTCGCGCAGCTTCTTCTCGCGCCGCTTGCGACTGCCCAGCCGCAGCGAACGCCATGCTATGCCCGGGCCGGCGAACAGCACCGAGATCAGGCCGCGCAGCAGCCAGAGCAGCAGCAACAGCACCAGCAGCGCAACAATAAACGTCCCCTGACGGATTTCGAAAACCCAGCCGAACGCCTCGATGCGCAGGGCCTGATCGGCAATGTCCGGGAATAGTATCAGCGCGACACTGACAGCCAGCACCAGCAACAGCATCAGAATCAGTTTCATTGCGTGCCCTCCTGCTGCCACTGCAGAGCCGTTCGCCGCAAGGTGTCGATATCGGCGCGGATCGCATCAAAGCTGTCGGGCAGACCAGTGTCGATCGCGCCCGATTCATCGCTGCCATCCTCCTCGCGCATCGCCCGGGTCTGCAGCAGCAACTCCGCCTGCAACTGCTGCCATGCAGCTTGCGACGGCCAGGCCTCCAGCGTCAGGTGGCGCGCCGCATCGAGCAGGCGCTGGCGCAGATCGGCCAGGCGGCGCGCCTCGATCGACGGCGCCTGACGCAACTGAAACTGGCCGACGATCCAGGCCAGCCACGGCTGCTCGGGTTCGGGCAGGATATTGCGGTGCACCGGCGTCACCAGCGCATCGGCCCATTTATGCAGCGCATCCTGCCACTGCTTGAGCTGCTGCACGCGGCTGCGCGCCAGCGCGTGCATGCGCACCGCCTCGCTGCGCTGCGCATCGCTCAGGCCCGGCAACAGCGAAATCTCCTCCCAGGCCAGCTGCAGCTGGGGCAAACGGCTAGACGGATCGGTAATCCAGCGCAAGCGCACCTGCAGATTCATCTGCTGCTGCTCCTTCAGACCATTCTGCAACGCCTGCTGGGCAGCACTCATCCGGTCCAGCTGCATGCTCAGCTGATTGATGCTCCCCAGCAGGGCTGCCACCTCTGCCGAGCTGACCGGCGCTTGCGCCCCGGTTGCAGCCGGGCGGGACGCTGCGCGCGGCGTTTCAGACGGCGAGCGCTGCGCTGTCGAGTCGATATGCGGTGATTTGGCGGCCGGTTTGGCGACCACCGCCTTGACCGGACTCGACTGTTTCGGAACGGCTGTTTCTGCCGGATGCGATCCGGCCTGCTCCCCCTGCCGGGCAAACTCCTGCAGCAACGGTTCCAGTTTGCCGCTGGCTGCCAGCGCCGCAAGCGCGGCGGCAATCAGCAGCAGGATCGCGATCAGCAGATTACGAATCCGGTGCGTCAGCTGCCGCTCATCGCCGTTCTCATCCCGCCCTGACACATCGTCGCGCTGAACCGCCTCCGGCTTGCTGCTATCCGGGCTCTCATCCACAGACTGCCTGCTGCTCTTCTCAGAACTCATCTCAGGCTTCGTTCAGCCAGCGCGCTACATCGAGAGCGTGATAGGTCAGAATCATGTCCGCGCCGGCCCGTTTGAAACTGAGCATCGTCTCGAGCACGACCCGTTTCTCATCGATCCAGCCATTCGCCGCAGCGGCCTTCACCATCGCGTATTCGCCCGACACATTGTAGACGGCCATCGGCAGCTGGGTCGCATCCTTCACGTCGCGGATGATATCCATATAGGCCAGCGCCGGCTTGACCATCAGCATATCGGCCCCCTCCTCGACATCCAGCCACGCCTCTTTCAGCGCCTCGCGGCGGTTGGCCGGATCCATCTGATAGCTGGCCCGGTCGCCGAAGCTCGGAGCCGAATCGGCCGCATCGCGGAACGGGCCGAAATAGCCCGAAGCATACTTGACTGCATAGGACATCACCGGCAGCTGCGTAAATCCGGCCGCATCGAGCGCGCCGCGGATCGCACCGATCATGCCGTCCATCATGCCCGACGGCGCAACAATATCAACGCCGGCCTCGGCATAGGAAACCGCCTCTTTCTGCAGGTTCATCAGCGTCGCATCGTTATCGACCGTTTCACCGTGCAGCACGCCGCAGTGGCCGTGATCGGTATATTCGCAGAAACAGGTATCGGCGATCACACAGAGATCGGGACAGGCCGTCTTGGCTGCGCGGATCGCGCGCTGCACAATCCCGTTCGCATCCCAGCCGCCGGAGCCGACTGCATCCTTTTCGGCCGGTATACCGAACAGGATCATGCCCGGAATGCCAAGCGCCTCGACTTCACGGGCCATGTCGCCGACAGCGGAGAGCGGAATGCGCGACACCCCCGGCATGCTGGCCACCGGCACCGGCGCATCGATGCACTCATCGACAAATATCGGATAGATCAGATCGGCGGTGCTCAGCGTGGTTTCGCGTACCATGCGGCGCAGCGTGGCGGAATTGCGCAGTCGGCGCGGACGGATCGTCAGATCAGGCAAGGACATTTATTCACTCCCGGAATTGAAATACTCGGCCAGTGCATCGAGCATGGCCTCAAAACTAGCCTGTTTCGCGACAACCTGCACGTCCAGACCAAGCGCCCGCACAGATTCGGCCATCGACTGCGATATCGCCACAATGACCGGCCGCGCGGCCAGCTGCAGCGAACCGATGCGTTGCAGATAGTGGGCTGCCGTGCGCGCGCTGCCGAGCAATACGGCATCAATCGCGCCGCGCTCCAGCATCGCAATTACGGCGGCCGCATCATGATCCTGCGGACAGACCGTGCGATAGGCCGGCACAGTCATCACCCGCACCCCCTGTTTCAACAGCGCTGCAGCGAGCGCATCACGACCGGTTTCAGCGCGAAAGAAGAGCAGGCCGGACGGCAGGCCGGCGCGCTGATACGCGTCGATTAACCCGTCCTGCGATGCCGTGACCGGCACAATATCGGCGCGCACGCCCCGTTGCTGCAGTGCTGTCGCCGTCTTGTCGCCGACCACGGCGATACGTTTGTCGCGCAACGCCTCGGCCAATGAGGCTCCCCGAGCCTCCAGCCAGCCGGCCACGGCCGCAACGCCGCTGGCGCTGGTAAACAGCAGATCGCTGCACTCATCCAGCAGACTGAAACCGCTGGCAATCGATTCCGGCATCTCCTGCAGCGCAAGACAGGGCAGCGACAGCGGCATGCCGCCGCGCCGCTCGACCATCCGCGCCAGCGCCGGATAGTGCTGGCGGGCGCGGGTGAGCAGAATCCGTTTGTCTGTCAAAACAGGCATGGCGCTATCATGCACCAATGATTCGACCCGCGCCATTGCTGAGCTGGGACGCCATTTGATTTCCCGCACCGCACCTCGTGAGCAATGCGGCTGCCACACTTTTGTCACGCATGTGTTATAATGTCTGCAGCAGGTGGCGCGTACGCCTGTGCAGCTGACCACCCAGGCAAATCCGGAGGCCCTGATGGACAAGCGCAAATTTATCCGTTCGAAGCTCGCAGCCAGCGTGCAGATCACGCCGGAAGGCGGCGAAACGATCGAAGCCACGCTGGTCGACCTGAGCCTGCACGGCATGCTCGCCCACGCCGAGAGCGAACTGGAGAGCGGCACGCAGTGCAATATCCTGATCCGGCTGGGCAACGGCAGCAATCGCTTCCCGATCCGCGGCTACGGCCGCGTCGTGCGCACGCAGGATCACTATATTGCATTCCAGTTCCAGACGCTCGGACTCGGCGCCTACGAGGAGTTGGAGAACTCGATCCTGCTACACTGCGACGACCCGGAGGTGTGTGTGAAGGAGTTCGCGCTGTCGGAGTTCATCTTTGACCCGCTGACCGCCTCCAGTCTGGAGCCGAGTCCTGAACTGATCTCGCCGCCCAAGGAGTAAGCCCCCCCCTGACCAGGTGCCTGATCGACAAAAATAACGATACGCCAGCCCCGCCCCATAGCGCGCCAACACCGCGCTTTTCATTCCGCGCCGATGCCATCAGCATCGGCGCCCTATTTCAGCAAGGGGTCAACAGCGGTGGCAGAGCGTTATTCAGCACAGGAAATTGAAGCCAAATGGCAACAGCGATGGAGCGCGTCGAATATCGACGCGGCCCGCGACGATGATGAGCGGGAGAGCTACTACTGCCTAGTCATGTTCCCCTATCCGTCCGGCAATCTGCACATGGGACATGTGCGCAACTACTGCCTCGGCGATGCCGTCGCGCGCTACAAGCGGATGCAGGGCTTCAACGTACTGCATCCGATCGGCTGGGATGCATTCGGTCTGCCGGCCGAGAATGCCGCGATCAAACACCACCGGCCGCCGGCCGAGTGGACCTATGCCAATATCGACCAGATGCGCGGCCAGCTCAAACGGCTCGGCCTCTCCTACGACTGGAGCCGCGAGATTGCGACCTGCCACCCCGACTATTACCGCTGGGAACAGTGGCTGTTCACGCAGCTGATGGAGAAGGGGCTCGCCTACCAGGCCGATGCCGAAGTCAACTGGTGCGATCCGTGCCACACCGTGCTGGCCAACGAACAGGTCGTCGACGGCGTCTGCTGGCGCTGCGATACGCCGGTGATCCGCAAGAATCTGAAACAGTGGTTTATACGCATCACCGCCTATGCCGAAGAGCTGCTGAATGATCTGGATCAGCTGGACGGCTGGCCGGAGAAGGTGGTCGGCATGCAGCGCAACTGGATCGGCAGATCGACCGGCGCGCTGGTCTCGTTCGGCCTGGCCGGGCGCGATGAGACGCTGGATATCTTCACGACCCGGCCCGATACGCTGATGGGCGTGACCTATATGGCTGTTGCGGCCGGCCACCCGCTGGCGATCGCGGCCGCCGAACAGAATCCGGAGCTGGCCGCATTCCTGAAGGAGTGCGCGGCGATCTCGACCAAAGAGGCCGATATCGAGACGATGGAGAAACGCGGCATGCCAACCGGCTTCCATGCAATTCACCCGGTCAGCGGCGAGCAGATCCCGGTCTGGGTCGCCAACTTCGTACTGATGGGCTACGGCACCGGCGCGGTGATGAGCGTGCCTGCCCACGATCAGCGCGATTTCGAGTTTGCGCACAAATACGATCTGCCGATCAAGCAGGTCATTGCGCCGCAACAGGGCGACTGGGATATCGCAGCCGCCGCATTCACCGAAGCCGGCGTGCTGATCAATTCCGGCGACTTCGACGGCCTCGATTCGGATGCCGCCAAACAGCGGATCACCGACTGGCTGGCCGTGCACGGCAAAGGCAGCGAGCGCGTGCAGTACCGGCTGCGCGACTGGCTGGTATCACGGCAGCGCTACTGGGGCGCGCCAATTCCGGTCATCCACTGCGATGACTGCGGTGCAGTGCCGGTGCCGGCCGATCAGCTGCCGGTAGAGCTGCCGACCGATCTGCAGCCGACCGGCGGCGCTTCGCCGCTGAACGAGTGCGACGCATTCAAACATGCCGACTGCCCGCAGTGCGGCAAGCCGTCGGTGCGCGAACTCGACACGTTCGATACGTTCATGGAGTCCTCCTGGTATATGAACCGCTATACCAGCCCGCGCAATGAGCAGGCGATGGTCGATGCCGAGGCGATGGCGCGCTGGGCGCCGGTCGATCAGTATATCGGCGGCGTCGAGCACGCCGTGCTGCATCTGCTCTATGCCCGCTTCTATCACAAGCTGATGCGCGATGCCG
>CAYSMR010000126.1:0-5795 GCA_964432195.1 uncultured Zetaproteobacteria bacterium
GAAGTAAAATACAACAAACAGGCGATAATGCCCCTTACAGGACTGTTTTAACTATGAAAATGCGCATTTAAGCGCAGGCGTAGCTCCCCGTGCAATACGGCATCTCTTAAAAACAACAGACATGCCCGTCTGCCGGGGCCTGAATTCTCCCCCCTAATGACGCAGGCATGAGTCCGGCCAGCGGCCAAAAAGCTTTGTCAGGATTTGCCACGCCAATCGGCGTCCTGCGATTCCAAAAACTGAAACAGGTCGATACACATTGCCCCATTGCATACTGCGCGCGCGACGCGGCGCTGCTAATCTGCCGCCATGCTAGATCTGATCTGCGTCGGACACGCTTCATACGACATCACAATGGCCGTCGCCGCGCATCCGCAGGCGGATGAGAAGATGCTCGCCGACGCGCTGGACCTAGCCGGCGGCGGGCCGGCGGCGAACGCAGCCCTGTGCGCAGTGCGCCTGGGCGGCGCAAGCGGCTTCTGCGGCTATCTCGGCCGCGATCTGTTCGGCGAGGCGCACTGGCGCGAGCTGCAGCAGGCCGGCGTCGACACCTCTCTCATCGTGCGCGGCGATCATCCGACGCCGATCTCGCAGGTCCTCGCCAAGCCGGACGGCAGCCGCTCGGTCGTCAATTTCAAGGGAACGACGCCGACGCTGGCCGCCGATGCGGTCGCAATCCGCAGCGCCCCGAAGGTGATGCTGTTCGACGGCCACGAACCCGATCTCTCCATCCGCCTCTGCGACCGGGTAACAGCCGCCGGCGCGCACGGAACCGCGACCGTGCTCGATGCCGGATCGCTGCATAAAGGCACCGAAGCGCTGACCGGTCGCGTCGATCATCTGGTCGCCTCCGAACGCTTCGCCCGCCAGTTCACCGGCTGCTCCGATGCGGCGCAGGCGCTGCAACGGATGCCCGCAACGGCCGGAAGCGTCGTGATCACGCTGGGCGAGCGCGGACTGATCTGGCGTCGGGATGGCGAGGAGGGGCGGATGCCTGTATTCGCAGTCGATGCGATCGATTCGACCGGCGCCGGCGACGCGTTTCATGCCGCATTCGCGCTCGGCCTGAGCCGGGGACTAGCGTGGCATGATCTGCTGCGCTACGCATCGGCCGCCGGCGCGCTGGCCTGCACCCGCCTCGGCGCGCGCACGGCGATGCCCGATGCTGCGCAGCTGGCAGCATTTCTTGCCGGCCGCGCAGCGGAGTGATCCCGCCCTTCCCCGACCCCGCTGTTGACGGCTATGATCTGCCCTCAGGGAACGCTGTATTTTGATTTGACGCTTCCCTAAGGAGATGCTGATTAAAGGCATCTTGCCTGTAATCAGCGTCCATAGCCTGCGCGGAAATGCTGAATAAATCAGCACTTCCCTAAACACATCAGTCGCCGGAGGGAGGGGCTGTGAACAAAATTCTGATCAGCGCATGCCTGCTGGGCGCGAATGTCCGCTACGACGGCAGCAACAGCCACATCGAGTCCGGCATTCTGCAGCAGTGGCAGCAGGAGGGGCGTATTCTCTCGACCTGCCCGGAGATAGCCGGCGGCCTGCCTGTGCCGCGCGCGCCGGCTGAAATCGATCAGGGCGATGCCGGCGCCGTGCTGCGCGGCGCAGCCGATATCCGTCGCCGCGACGGCAACGATGTGACCGACGCCTACCTCGACGGCGCCGAAAAAACGCTGGCCCTCTGCATGCAGCACAAGGTGCGCATCGCGATCCTGAAGGAGGGCAGCCCGTCGTGCGGTGTCGCCTGCGTCAACGACGGCAGCTTCTCCGGCCGCAAGATCGACGGTCAGGGCGTCACCTCCTGCCTGCTGGCTCGGCACGGCATCTCGGTCTTCAGCGAGCAGCAGATCAGCGAAGCGGCGAGGCGCCTGAACGAACTGGAATCGCACTGTGGCTAACCGCAGTATCGGCGTCAGCGATGCCATCTACGACTATCTGCTGACCACCGGGCTGCGCGAACCGGCGATTCTGCAGCGGCTGCGCGCGGCGACCGAGCGCGAAGATCTGTCGGTTATGCGTTCCGCGCCCGAGCAGGGACAGTTCATGGCGATGCTGCTGCGCCTGATGGGCGCCGAACGGGTGCTGGAGATCGGCACCTATACCGGCTATGCGACGCTGTGGATGGCGCTGGCGCTGCCGGCGCGCGGACGCATCATCAGCTGCGATCTGTCCGAAACATGGCCGGAGGTCGGCCGCCCCTACTGGGCCGAGGCCGGCGTGGCCGACAACATCGACCTGCGACTGGGGCCGGCGCTGGAGACCCTTCAGGATCTGCTCGATCAGGATGATCCGGAACGCTTCGATTTCGCATTCATCGATGCCGACAAAATCAACTACCCGGCCTATTTCGAGGCCTGCCTGCAGCTGCTGCGCCCCGGCGGCCTGATCGTCATCGATAATGTGCTCTGGGGCGGCAGCGTCATCGACCCGGACAAACAGGACGAGAGCACGCGCGCAATTCGCGACTTCAACCGCAGCCTCCGCGACGATGAACGGGTCGATCTGAATATGCTGCCGATCGCCGATGGTATTACGCTGGCGCTGAAGCGCTGACAAATGCGCAGTTTCCGCGCGCACAGGGCAACGCGTCCGCCTGTCTCCGCGCGGCAACGCGATGCATGATGCGCATATCCCGCCCCGGAAGTCCGCAAATGACAGAGCCCGCAATCACACCCACTTCCGGCAACAGCCGCCCTGCTGGCCGCTGCGCTGCTGTTCGCAACGCCGGCCGCAGCCGCGCAGAGCGAGCATTTTGACGCCAACGGCGACGGCGTGCTCTCGGACAAGGATTTCGACGACCTGCGCAACGGCATGCGCGAACTGGAACAGCGGCTGCGCGATCTGCTCAGGCCGTTCCTGCAGGATGATGATGAACAGGGCGACGGCCCGATGGCCGTCTGAAGCGGCGTCAAACGCCTCCCGACATCAGCGCGCCGCGATCAGCAGCATCTCGCGCACACATTTGGCCGCCAGCACCGATGAACAGCCGGAGGCATCCAGCTGCGGCGCCAGTTCGACCGCATCCAAACCGACAATATCCGCCCCCTGCATCGCCTGAATAAAGCGCTGGAAGCTCCACCAGTCAATGCCGCCCGGCTCGGGCGTGCCGGTGCCTGGGAAGCAGGCCGGATCGAACACATCGAGATCGACCGTCAGATAGAGTGGGCGATCGCCGACCCAGTCGCGCAAGCCGGCCAGATCATCCGGACGGAAGGTCGTCAACGTGCCGTGCTCGCGCATCAGCCGGTACTCCTCGCGCGTCCCCGAGCGGATACCGAGCTGGCGGATATTCTCCTGCCCGATGCATTCGGCGATACGCCGCATCACGCAGGCGTGCGAGAGCGGCACGCCCAGATAATCCGCGCGCTGGTCGGCATGGGCGTCCAGCTGCACGACACAAAGATCGGGATAGCGCTCGGCCACCGCCTCGACCGCCGGCAGCGTAATCAGATGCTCGCCGCCGAGCAGAAACGGCGTCGCGCGATCATTCAGGCAGTCATCGACAGCCTCGCGGATAATCGACAGCGCCGTTTCAACGCTGCCCATCGGCAGTTCCAGGTCGCCGCCGTCGGCATAGCAGACCGATTCCAGATCGGCATCGAGCAGCGGCGACCAGGTCTCCAGCCCGTCGGATGCGGCGCGGACCGCGGCAGGCCCGAAACGCGCGCCGGGCCGGAACGATACCGTGCCGTCAAACGGCGCGCCGATCATGCGCACATCGTGCGCTGCGCCGATATCCCTGTCGGTAAAGTCAAACATGTCGCCAGTGTAACGCTTTGCCAATTGAAGTTGAAGTGAACTCAGCTGTGGCTCCGAATACTGCGGGTCCAGTGTTCGGAGCGCGCCGGAACCGTTGCCGGCGGCAGCAGATTTTTTGTTTCCCCTGCGCCGCATCGCCACTTATGATCGCTGCCTGTTAATGAGTCTGATCCTGATGCAAGGGGGCATGCTATGAAACGAGTGCTGATTATCGGCGCAGGCGGCGTCGGCCGCGTTGTCGCGCATAAATGCGCGCAGAACCCGGAAATCTTCTCCGACATCACGCTGGCCAGCCGCACGCAATCGAAATGCGATCAGGTCGCGGCCGAGGTGAAGGAGAAGACCGGCCGCACGATCGCCACCACCCGGGTCGATGCCGATCAGGTGCCGGAGCTGGTTGCTCTGATCCGCGACGTGGACCCGTTCATGGTCATCAATGTCGCGTTGCCCTATCAGGATCTGACGATCATGGATGCCTGTCTCGAAACCGGCGTCCACTATCTCGATACGGCCAATTACGAGCCGCTGGACGAGGCGAAGTTCGAATACAAATGGCAGTGGGCCTACCGCGAGCGCTTCGAGCAGGCCGGACTGATGGCGCTGCTCGGCTCCGGCTTCGATCCGGGCGTGACAAACGTCTTCTGCGCCCATCTGCAGAAGCACCATTTCGATACGATGGACTATGTCGATATCCTCGACTGCAACGGCGGCGTCCACGGCTACAAGTTCGCAACCAATTTCAACCCGGAGATCAATATCCGCGAAGTCACCGCCAACGGCCGCTACTGGGAGAACGGCGACTGGGTGGAGACGCAGCCGCTGCAGTATAAAAAGCGTTTCGATTTCGATCAGGTCGGCGAGAAGAACATGTATCTGCTCTATCACGAGGAGATGGAGTCGCTGACAAAAAAACTGAACGGCGTGAAGCGCATGCGCTTCTGGATGACCTTCGGCGATGAATACCTGAAACATCTGGAGGTGTTCCGCAATATCGGCCTGGATTCGATCGAGCCGATCATGTTCGAGGGGCGCGAGATCGTGCCGATCCAGTTCCTGAAGGCGCTGCTGCCCGATCCGGCCAGCCTTGGCCCGCGCACGGTCGGCAAGACCAATATCGGCGTCATCTGCCGCGGCACGAAGGACGGCAAGCCCGTGAGCCGCTATGTCTACAATATCTGCGACCATCAGGCCTGCTTCAAGGAGACCAATGCGCAGGCCGTCTCCTATACGACCGGCGTGCCGGCAATGATCGGCGCGATGATGATGGTCCGGGGCGACTGGATGCGGCCTGGCGTCTGGAACATGGAGGAGTTCGATCCCGATCCGTTCATGGCCGCGCTCGATGTCCACGGCCTGCCGTGGACCTGCAATCCGACCGATATCGATATCGACGCGCTGCCAGAATAATGCCTCACGGCAACGCATGCGGAGGAGCGCCAAGAAACACACGAACGACGCTATCCTTTTCCCTGCAACCGTGGCCCGCGCATGAACGCCGGGCCCCGGCACTCTCCGCAGTGGGCGGCTATCGATGAATCCGGATATCGCCCAGATTCCGTCGCCCTGCTATCTGCTCGAGGAGACAAAGCTGATCCGCAATCTGGAACTACTGAAGCGGGTGCAGGAGCAGGCCGGCTGCAGCATCATCCTGGCGTTGAAGGGCTATGCGATGTGGTCGACATTCCCGCTGATCCGCCGCTATCTGCCCGGCTGCACGGCCAGCTCGCTGTTCGAGCTGCAGCTGGCGCACGAGGAGTTCGGCGGCGAATGCCATATCTATGCGGCCGCCTACCGCGATGACGAGTTCGCGGCGATCTGCGACATGGCAGGCCATATCGTTTTCAACTCGCTGGGCCAGTGGCAGCGCTTCGGTGCGCGGGCGCGGGATGCCGGTGCCTCCTGCGGCCTGCGCGTCAACCCCGGCATCGCCGAGGTGGCCATCGATCTCTACAACCCCTGCTTCGCCGGCTCCCGCCTCGGCGTGCGTCCGCAGCAGCTGCAGAACGCCGATCTGGACGGCATCGACGGCCTGC
>CAYSMR010000127.1:0-5765 GCA_964432195.1 uncultured Zetaproteobacteria bacterium
CCGTTCAGCCAGGCTGAACCGAATGCCGAGATGGCGCGCATCTGAACATATTGCTGTCGCATCTGATCTACCTCGCGTGCTTCTATCCATATTTATCGCCGGCCGGCCGCAGCGCTTGAATGCTGTTAAGGAGATGCTGATCCCGATAGAGTGATGCTATGGCTGTGATCGACGATCAACTGCTGAGCGATGTGCCGCCGGCGCTGCAGGCCGATGCGCGGCGGTTGCTGGCGCTGTCGCCGCAGTTTGCGATGCTGCTGCGCGGTTGTGATGCGGATGCGCGCCGGGCGCTGTTTGCGGACCCTGCGCAGGCATTGCTGCCTGACGATACGCCCGCATGGGCTCCGCCCTGCGACAGTGATGAACTGTCACGCTGCATGGCCCATCTGCGCCGTTGCAAGCAGCACGGCCTTCGCCATCTGATCTGGTGGGAGATCGGCCTCTATGGCGATATCGATGCATCCTGCCGCGCCATTGCCGATCTCGCCGCGGGACTGCTGCGCGAGGCGCTGGCGATGGCCGAGCGCCTGATTGCGCCGCGTTACGGTCGGCTGCCTGACGGGGCGTTCTGCGTTATCGGGCTCGGCAAACTGGGCGGGCGGGAACTGAATCTCGGTTCCGATATCGATCCGCTGTTTCTCTGGCAGGGGGGCGGCAATACGGTCGGCGGCCGCCAATCGGTGCCGTTCAACGAATATTACGCCCATCTGTCGCGCATGTTGATTCGTCTGTTCAGCGAACGCAGCGAGGACGGCATCGTCTGGCCGGTCGATATGCGGCTGCGTCCCGGCGGCGACGGCGCAGCGATCGCGCTGAATCTCGATGCGACGCTGACCCACTATCTCGAATACGGCCAGACCTGGGAGCGCGCGATGCTGATCAAGGCGCGTCCGGTGGCCGGCGATATGCGGCTGGGGCAGGACTTTATCGACGGTGTTGCGCCGTTCATCTACCGCCGTTATCTCGATTATACGACAGTGGCGGCGCTAGCCGATATGAAGCGGCGCATCGATGTGCAGGCGGGCAGCGGCGGCATTGCGCCCGGTTTCGATGTCAAACGGGGCAGGGGCGGTATTCGCGAAATCGAGTTTATTATTCAGTCGCTGCAACTGCTGCACGGCGGCCGCAGGCCGCAGCTGCGGAAGCAATCGAGCATCGCTGCGCTCGATGCGTTGGCTGCAGCCGGCATCATGGCGCGGCAGGAGGCGGACGGCCTGCAGCAGGCCTACCGTTTCTGGCGGCGCATCGAGCATGCGATTCAGGCCCGCAACGGCGAGCAGACGCACCGGCTGCCGGCCGATTATGTCGATTATCTGGTCGCCGCGACCGGCATCGCGGATATCGAGGTGTCGATGCGCGAGCAGGCGGCGCTGGTCGAGGCGGCATTCAGCCGCTTTGTCCGCCCGGCGGATGTCGATAATCGTGTCGGCTGCCGCTGGCTGGATGCGCCGGAGGCGCTGCCGGCCGGTTTGTTGGCTAATGTGCCGGACGAGCAGCGCCGGCGCATGCAACAGGCGCTGCAGCGGATCGATGCGACACTGGCGCGCGGTCTGCTGCCGGAGCGCAGCAGGGCTCAGGTCGAGCGTATTCTCGATCATGCCATGCCGCGCTGGCTGGATGATATTAACGGCGTAGCGGCGCTGGAGTCGTTTGCCGACCTGATTCATGCGATTGCCGGCCGCGCGACCTGGATCGATCTGCTCGCTAGCCATCGCGGAGCGCTGGAGTGGCTGATCGGCGTGCTCTCGGCCAGCCGCTATCTGGCCGACCATATTGTGCGCGATCCATCGTGGCTGGAGTGGCCGCTGATGGTCGAGCGCAGCGAGGCCGATATCCGTTCAATCTGCAGGGCGATCGATGATCTGATCGGTTTCGATGATATCGAGCAGATACTGGCCGATCTGGGGCGCTGGGTGGACAGGGCCCGGTTGCTGGCCGCGCTGGCGGTGGATGCGCATACGGCCGATGCGATGACGATCGGAGGCTGGCTGGCCAATACGGCCGATGCGGCGACGCAGGCGGTACTGCGTCTTTGTTTATATCAGCTGGAACTGCCGGCCGATTTTCCGTTTGTTGCGCTGGCGATGGGCAAGCATGGATCGCGAGAAATGGGACTGGTTTCCGATCTCGATATGGTGTTCGTGCTGGTCGATGACGATCCGGGCGCAATGCTCGAGCGGCGCAGTCTCGGCGAACATGCCCAGCGGCTCGGCCGGCGCATGATCCACTATTTGACCGGTCATCCGCCGTTCGGAGCCGGTTATGAGTTCGATGCGCGGCTGCGTCCGTCGGGCAGCTCCGGCGTACTGGTGACGGGCATCGGGGCATTTGCCGATTATCAGCGCAATGAGGCGCAGACCTGGGAGCATCAGGCGCTCTGTCGCGCCCGCTGCGTTGCAGGGCCGGCGGAAGCCCGCGCGGCAGTCGAGGCTGTGGTCGCGGAGGTGCTGGAGCGGCCGCGCGACGCTGCAGCGCTGGCGCGCGATGTGATCGCGATGCGTCGGAAGATGCTCGATCATCTGGCCAGCAAATCGGCTGCGGTGATCAATCTGAAGCAGGATGCCGGCGGGCTCGTCGATATCGAGTTTCTGGCCCAGTACGCGCGGCTGGCCTTTGGCAGCCAGGCGCGTCGGGTGGTGGATATCTTCGCGCAGTTGCCGGCTGGCGCGCCCGAATCATGGCGAGAACAGGGCGAATGGCTGGCCAAAATCTACCTCGATTACCGGGGCATGGAGAACGCGCTGCGTGTTGAGTTATGGCGCTCCATCGGGCGGTTGCCGGCCGATCCGGACGCGACCGAATGGGAGACGATGCGCCGCCATGCCGCGATCACCGCGCCCGGCGCATTGCGTGAGCGCATGCGCCGGGTGCATGAGATCTTTACGGCGCTGTTGACGGTTCGCTGAGTCAGGTGGATGTCGCGATGCCCCATGGCGATTCAGCAAGCCACTGTTCCAATTGCTGCGACGGCATTGGCCGCCCCATATAGAAGCCCTGGGCGCGATCGCAGGAGAGCAGTTCCAGTCGTTGCCATTCGGAGGCGGATTCAACACCTTCCGCGATCACTTCAAAACCCAGATAGTGCCCCATCTGAATGACCATCTGCACAATGGTCAGGCTGCGCGCATCGGACTGCATGCTGTCGATGAAGCTCTTGTCGATCTTCAGTTCATCGACAGGCAGATCCTTCAGGTAGGCCAGCGATGAATAACCGGTGCCAAAATCGTCAATCGAGATGGCGATGCCGAGATCGTGAAGCGCATGCAGGTTCTGCATGGCCCGTTGCTGTTCGCTGATCAGTCCGCGTTCGGTAATCTCCATCATCATCTGATCGGGGCGGATCCGCCAGCGGGCGAAGGCCTGCTGCAACTGTTCCGGCAGGTCGGCTTCCAGCAGGTTGCGCGGCGCCAGATTAATGGCTGCGGTCAGATCAATGCCCTGATCCTGCCAGCTGCGCAGCTGACGGCACACCTCGTTGATCAGCCATGCGGTGAACGGATGGATAATGCCGGTCTCCTCGGCCATCGGAATGAACATATCGGGCGGAATCATGCCGCGTTGCGGATGCTGCCAGCGAATCAGTGCTTCGACGCCGATGATCCGCTGACTGGCGATGTCGATTTTGGGTTGATAATGGACAACCAGTTCATCGGCATCGATGGCGCGCCGCAGTTCGCTGGCCAGCGTCAGGTGTTCGAGGCGGTAGTAGTCCAGGTCATCATCGTAGACGGCGATCATGATCTGCTTGTCTCTGGCCGCCTGCATTGCAATCTGGGCGTGGCGCAGCAGCTCTTCGGCACTGCGCCCGTGATCCGGCGAGCTGGCGATGCCGATCGAAGCTTCGGCATCCACGCTGAGTTGCTGCAGCTGCAGTGGTTGTTCCAGACAACTGTGGATAGAGCGGGCCATGCCCAGCGCATTGATCGCCCTGTCCGGATTGGGGCATAGCAGGGCGAAGACGCTGCCGCCGATATGGGCCGCTTCGCCGCGCCCGTCGATCAACCCGGTGAGACGTCGACCTACCATGGCCAGCACCTCATCGCCGGTCGTATGACCGAGCACCTCGTTGATCGGCTGGAAGCGGTCAATACCCAGATAAAACAGCAGGAAGGGTTGCATCGCGGCAATGGCGGCGCTGATGCGATCAACCAGCTTGATGCGATTTATCAGCCCGGTATTGCGATCGTGGGTGAGCATATGCTGCAACTGGGCATCGCGTTGTTTGCGCGCCGTGATATCGTGGATGAAACCGAGGAATCGCAGCTTGCCGGCGACCCGCATCTCGGCGACCATCAGTTCAATCGGGAAGCAGCGCCCCGATTTGGTCACGGCTGTCAGTTCCCTCCCTGGTTGGCAGATGATCCGCGCTTTGCCCGTCAACCGGTAGCGTTCAAGATAGCCGTCATGGGTGCTGCGGTACGGCTCGGGCATCAGCATCGAGATATTACGGCCGATCACTTCATCCGGACTGTAATCGAACAGCTGTTCAGCCATCGGATTGAACGACTGGATCAGGCCATGTTCATCAATCGTGATGATTGCGTTGGGCGAGTTTTCGACGATAGCGTGAACGAGTACGGCATCCGATTCGTATTGCTTGTCGCAGTTCATTTGTATTCGCTCCATTTATGACTGCATCCATTCCGGCAGCCCGAGGCTGCGCAGGCGGGCAATGACGCCGCGCTGATGCTGCATTAAAAACTGTTGCAGATGCTTGCGGGCTGCCTGATCCGGATCGATGTTCAGGCCGGCGCGATATACATCACCGACCTTCCTGATCCATCGAATGGTGGCTGCGGTTTTGATTTCTACGCCCTGCGGGTGCCATGCACACATGACTCTGTCGCCGCTTTTCAGCTTGCCTTTGTTGAACAGCTCTGCGCCGATATCTTCAGGGAAGTGGACTCCCAGTCCCTGAATGGATTTGTCGCGGATATATGCGCGACATTCGGCTTTACCACGCAGCGTGATCGGGATCGGTTTATCCATGGCAACACGGACATGTTTTCTGCGCGACATCAGATCCGATTCCACGCCGACAATAAGCAGTCGCAGCAGATTGCCCCGGCGCTCGATGCCGCGAACTGTCAGGCGCATGCAGTCGCCAACCGAAATATAAGCAGTCTTCAGATCTTCTGACGCGGCAAATACCATGCTGGCATCTGGCGAGCAGATGACATCAATCGTCGTTCTCGACGATGTCCTGCAACTCCAGGCGCCCCCGTACCGGGATTTCCTGAAAATAGTTGTGCAATTCGATCTGTTTGTCGTGAAACCATTTCACCTTGCTTTCGGCCAGAACCCGAGCCTGTTTTTCATCCTCCAGCGAACGCTCCCATGCAGACTCCGCTTCCTCGACGATTAGTGCCTGCAGCGTGTTGTAATGACCAATACAATCGGAAAAGGCGGCTACCTGTTCTGATATACTGCGTTGTCTGGAGTCGATCAGCAGCCAGTGGATATTGCTCCATTCACAGCGTAGCAGTGTTGCCAGCACTTTGCCGGCATGAACTCCTTTGTTCAGAAGGCTGCGTACAATGGTGTTGAATGGCGTATCTGCATCTGCATATAGTGCATGCTGGACAAAGGCTTGAACGGTTTGAGTCTGGCAACCGGGCAGTTCCTGGCTTAACTGCATGATCAGATTATCCCTAAGTTGTTCTTTTTCCTTGGCCATCTTCATATAGATTGCTCACCTCTCTGTTTCTTGTTTCATTTCACTGCTGTCCGGTTAAGCATCGATCAGTGCCAACTGTAGTAAATTC
>CAYSMR010000128.1:0-5734 GCA_964432195.1 uncultured Zetaproteobacteria bacterium
ACGTTGGTGGCGCTGGGCTGGTTGCTGTTCAGAAAGCCGGACCTGCTTTATCGGCTTGAGTCGGCAGTGCGCACGCCATTTGCAGAGATATTTGCGACGGCAAAACGCGCAGGCGGCGTGACTGAGTTCATCCTGCAGCTGGTTGGCGGTGTTGTTGTGTTTATCGCGCTGGCCGGCTGGATCTTCTTTTGCCAGTGGCTCAAGCATGAAGGGTTGGGGGCGCTGTCGATGATCGGGCTGGCCTTTGCAGCACTGCTGCTGGTGCGCATGATCAAGGGCAGCGAACGCGCGATGCATGTACCGTAACCGGTTTTGCAGATGTTAAATGAGTGGGAGATGCGATATCGGCGGGGCGATACCGGCTGGGATCGCGGAGATGTTACGCCGGCCCTGCTGCACTGGCTGGATGACGGCGCTCTGGCGAACGGTTCGGTGCTGGTGCCCGGCTGCGGGCGCGGCTATGAGGTCGTGGCGCTGGCCCGGCTCGGTTTCGATGTAATCGCGATCGATATCGCTCCGTCTGCCGTGGCTGCTCTGAACCGGCAGCTGGACGATGCGGGCGTCTCGGCGACAGTGATCTGCGGTGATCTGTTTGATTACCAGCCGTCTGCTCCGGTGGATGCGGTATTCGAGCAGACTTGCCTCTGCGCGATCGAACCCGGGCAGCGCGAAGCCTATCAGGAGGCCCTGCATCGCTGGCTGAAACCGGGAGGCACGTTACTTGCTTTGTTTATGCAGACTGACGCGCCAGACGGGCCGCCGTTTCATTGTGATTTGCAGCAGATGCGCCTGTTGTTTGATTCGGAGCGCTGGCAATGGCCGCAGGAGCTGCCGTTCCGGGTTGAGCGCAATAGCAGGCGTTACGAGTTGGGTTTCGTGTTGGTCAGAAAGTGAATCGTTCAACAGACTGAACGACCCGGGAGTAGGGAATGACTGTGAATCAACAGGAGATCATGAAGCTGTTTGCTGCGCTAGCGGCAGGAGATTTTACCTGCCGGGCGCAGGGCGATGATGAGCTGATCCGACAGGCCAACCGGCTGGCCGAACAGCTGGAAGCGCGGATGTTCGAGCAGCTTGACGATATGGTCGGCATGACGATGAATGCGTTTGAAAAAACGATCACAATGGGAGGGCTGGAGCAGGATGTTGCGCATCTGGATGAGATGGCCATGGCCAGTGCCAGTGAAGAGATGAGCGCCAATGTGACCCATGTGGCCGAGCGCATCGATCAAGCAGTATCATCAATGCCAATCAACAGAGCCAGGATGCCGGCGCGGCTGTTGCCGATGCCGTGCAGGCAATGGGAAATATTGACCAGCGGGTCAGCCAGGCCGGCGAGCGGGTACAGGCATTGACGCTGGCGTCACGCGAGATCAACGGAATTTTGACGGTGATCAAGAAAATTTCGGACCAGACCAATCTGCTGGCTCTGAATGCGACGATCGAGGCGGCCAGAGCCGGCGAGGCAGGCAAGGGGTTTGCCGTTATTGCGCATGAGGTCAAGCAGCTTTCGCAGCATACCCGCGAGGCGACAGAAAATATCGTCGAGAAAATTCAGCGTATTAAGCAGGATGTATCGGCGATTGCCGAATCGATGTCCGGCATTACCGAAGCGGTTGGGCAAGGCAATCGCGATATGGATAAGGTGAACGACCGGATGCGCGAAATGGCCGACGCGCTGCATATAATCGCCGGTGAGGTGGATCAAATTACGCAGGCGACCCATGATCAGTCGATGGCATCCCAGGAGGTAGCTGCATCGGTGGCGGAGACGGCGACGCTGGTGACCAGCGCTCGTAAGGTCGTAAACCATACCCTGCAGGATGCCGATGCGATGGAGGCCAAGCTGGTTTCGGAGATTCAGGAGTTTGCCGAAATGACACTCAGTGGCGCGATATTGCGGCTGGCCAAGTCCGATCATATCCTGTGGAAGAAGCGCCTGATCAATATGATTCTCGATCGTGGCGAAAACGATCTGGCCACGGTGGCCAGCCATCACGATTGCCGGCTGGGCAAATGGTATGATACTCTCGGCAAGCAGGCTTATGGCCGCAGCGCGACGTTCAGGGCGCTGGAGGCGCCGCATGAGCAGGTACCTCGCTTGGGCGGCGAGCAGTGGAGCGATACAACAGCGGTGATAAGGTCGGTGCGATTGCCGATGTCGAGGCGATTGCGCCGCTGTCGGCCGAAGTGGTCGCACGGCTGATTGAGGAGAGTTGTTGAATGGCGAGGCCGTCCGGGAAACAGACGCTGTTCGATGCCATTGGCGGGCTGGAGGCGATGGAGCGGATTCATCATGCCTTCTATGATAAGGTCTATGCGCACCCGTGGCTGGGGCAGTTTTTTGCCGGTCATGATCAGGCTGTAATCGAGCTTCGGCAGACCCAGTTCATGGCCGAGAAGATGGGGGCGGGCACGATCTACCCGGGGCGGGACCTGCCGCTGGCGCATCGGCGCATGTATATCACGGAAGAGCTGTTGCAGGTGCGGCAGGCCCTGTTGCGCGAGTCGCTGGAGGAGGCCGGTCTGGCGGATGATCTGGTCCGGCGCTGGCTGAAGATTGATCGCGCCTTCTGGGGAAAAATAGAAAATAGTTCGCTGGCATCGTTCCGGCAGATTGATCTGAAATATGAACAGCCGTTGATCATCGATAAGCCTTAAGGAGGCGCTGATTCATTCGGCGCTTCCGCGCAGTCCACGGACGGGCTGCCATCATTCATCAGGATAGATGAATGATGCGGCTATGCCGCCGTCAGGTGAACGGCAGGAGGCCGCAAGTCAAATCGAACACGCAAGTGTTTGATTTGTAAGGAAAGGAAAAACCGCGCTTTTTCTTTTCCGAGCTGATTACAGGCAGGATGCCTTTAATCAGCATTTCCCCAGGTGATGAGTGGCTAATGATAGAGGAGAAAGAGTATGGCAATGACATTGAAGGACTACCTGGCGGCAGCCAGGGCTAGGGTTGAAGGGATCAGCACTGCGGAGGTGGCGAAACTGATCGGCGGCCCGACGCTGCTGCTGGATGTGCGCGAACCGGGCGAGCTGCAAACAGGGTTTCTGCCCGGTGCGCTGAATATACCGCGCGGCCTGCTGGAGCTGAAGGCCGATCTGGAATTTCCGATGCGCGAGCCGAGGCTGGCTGACCGCGATCAGGCGATTGTGATCTATTGCGCCAGCGGCGGCCGTAGTCTGCTGGCTGCGGCAACTCTGCAGGAGATGGGCTTTACCAATGTCAAATCAATGGCCTGCGGTTTCGGCGGCTGGCAGCAGGAGGGGCGTCAGATCGCTCAGGCCTGAATCTGGATTGCATTGATCTGATGGGGAGGCATTGCCTCCCTTTTTTTGTGCCTGTTTCAGTGTGGATAAAGTTGCATATAACAATAGTTGCAATATACAATCTTGAGCGTATCGTTTGCCATTCAGCAGATCATGGAGGAAGGAGCAGGCATGAAATTTGAACTGGATCAGGCGATCGGTATGCATGTGAACCGAACAGCATTTTTAATGACCGAGGAGATTGCCCGCAGATTCTCCGGGCATGGTTATGCTGTGACCGCGCAGGATTTCGGCATCCTGTTTCGGCTCTCGAAGGGAGTGATGACGCAGGTGGAAATCGCAGCCCTGATGATGCGCGATAAGACGACCATTACGCGCCGCGTCGACGGGCTGGTAAAGAAGGGGCTGGTGGTGCGCACCCCGGATCTGAATGACCGGCGCTATTACCGCATTGCCCTGACCGCTGCGGGGGAGGCTGCGCTGGCCGTGTTGGCCCCGCTGGTCAGCGATTTTCAGCAGGAGCTGCTGCGCGACATCCCGGATGCGGACAAGCAGGCAACGATCGACACCCTCAAACATATCTCGGATCAGTTGATTTCATATAAAACAAAAGGAGAAACATCATGAAAAACACTGCCCCTCACTGGATCGCGATTGGATTACTAAGTGCTGTGCTCGTTGCAATCGGATTCAAGTTTATCGTGCTCGGCAGCACGACCAGGGCCGATGACGGGCGCACGGCCGTATTGCTGGAGCCGGGCGAGCGTCAGGCTGTACTGGGCGAGATGCGCGTGCTGCTGGAAACGACGCAGACCATTGTCGAAGCGTTGGCCAACGATGATCTGGCAACGGTCGAGGAGTCGGCCCGCAGCGTTGGCAGCGCCGCGATCCAGACGATGGATTTCAAACTGCGCGCCAAACTGCCGCTGGACTTCAAAAAGCTCGGTTTCGGCACCCATTACGCATTTGACGAGATCGCCGATCTGGCCAAAGCCGGCAAGCCGGTCAAAGAGGTGCAGCAGAAGCTGGCAGCAACGATGAACAACTGCATTGCCTGCCATGCGAGTTTCCAGCTGCCGGTTCTGCCGAGTCGCCCGTAATGCGTCGCGCCCTCGTCTGTGCGCTGGCCATCCTGCTGGCTATGCCCGAATCGCTCATGGCGGCCGAGTCGATCGGCTTTGGCGATGTGCTGCGCCGGATCGAGCAGGTTTCGCCGCAGCTCTCAGCCACAAGGGCACAGGCCGAGGCGGTCGCTGCCGGCGTTGCTGTCGCGCGCAGTCGTTACTGGGGGCATGCCGAACTGTTCGGCCGGGATACGCACTATAACAATGCCCGGCTGGTTAACCCGATCTCGCCGCCGATCGATTTTGCCGCTTTTGCAACGGACAAGAACCAGTTCGGCTACGGCGCCATGCTGACGCTGCCGCTGGATATCGACGGACGCATTACCGCTGCCGTGCGCGCCCGGCAGCACCGCAGCAGGGCGGCGACGTTTCAGGTGGCCAATACCCGTTTGGAGCTGTTTGCCCGCGGCGCATCGCTCTATCGCGCACTGCAAAAGCTCCGCGGGGAGCATCAGACATTGGACAGCCAGCATCAGGTATTGCTCAAGCACCATAGCATCACTGAAGCGGCGATCCGGATCGGCCGCATTGCCCGGGTGGAATTGCTGCGCATCGATGCGGAAATCAAGTCGGTGGAAGGACGGATCGCGGCGCTGGACGGCGATGAGGCCCGATTGCGGGCCAGTCTGGCGGCATTATTGAACCGGCCCGCATTCACTCAGCCGGTTGCGCAACTCGATGCGCGTCCGGCTGGCCTGCCGCAGCCCGAAGCCGGGGCGCTGGCCGAACGGCCGGATGTACAGGGCGCTCACAGTCTGGCCATGGCGCAGGAGGAAAACCTCAAAAGCGTCCGCCGCGAATGGTTGCCGAGCCTGTCGTTGCAGGCCGTGACCTCCAGAAATCAGGGTTATAGCGCTGCCGGCGTCAACACCTGGAGCGTGACCGGGCAGCTGACCTGGCAGTTCTGGGACGGGGGGCGTCGTTTTGCCCATGCCGATCAGGTGCGCGCGAACCGGGAAGCAGCGCGGCAGCAGCAGTTGTCGGTGCAGAACCGGGCGCGCGCGGAACTGGATGCCGCCAAATCGGCATGGCATGCGGCTGCGCTGCAATATGAAGCGGCGCAGGCAGGTCTGCTGGCTGCGCGCGAGGCCGAAAGAATCCAGTCGGATCGTTACCGGAGCGGACGCCTTTCGGCTGTGGACCTGCTCGATGCGGAGGCATCCCTCGCCAAGGCGCGATCCAGTCTCAGTGCAGCGATGGCCGACTGGTGGCTGGCCGATGACCAACTCCATCTGGCGACCGGGCAGGAGCCCGCAGCTTATCATCACGTATCGGCGCAGCATGAACCGAGTACAGGGAGCGCATCATGAGTCTGTTTTCATCCGGTAAAATCA
>CAYSMR010000129.1:0-5718 GCA_964432195.1 uncultured Zetaproteobacteria bacterium
CGGCAAGCTGGCGGCCGGTTTGCGAACCATCGCGCCGGTATGAGAAAAAACGTTCGTCATCGCAGGCCGTGCAGATGCGATGGATTTCGATGGCGGTATTCGTCAGGCCGGCCTGCAGCAGTTGCAGTCGGTTGATCGCTGCAAGATCGGCATGGCGCTGATCGTCTGTACTGCTGATACAGCGCTCTGCATCGGGCGCGCCGGCAGCCAGGGGCGTGGCGGTCTCATCCCCGATGGCGAAGCAGCACGGGCCGATACAGGGGCCGAGCGCGGCCAGCAGCCGTTGCGGCTCAGCCCCCTGAGCGATCATCGCTTCGACGGCTCGCGCTGCGATGTTGGCTGCCGTGCCGCGCCAGCCGGCATGGACCGCAGCCACAATGCCGGCGACCGGATCGGCCAGAAGCAGCGGCAGGCAGTCGGCGGTGCGTACGGCAACGGCCGTGCCGGGCTGATCGCTGGTCAGGATGTCGGCGGCCTGCCGGTGCATGCGGCCTGCACCCTGGCAGCGGATCAGCGCCGTGCCGTGCCACTGTTTGGCCTGATGCGGTGCGCCGGGCAGATGTGCGGCCCGGATCAGGCGCTGCAGATTCTGCTCGATATGCCGTTTGTCATCTCCGAGGGCTGCGCCGTGGTTCTGGCTGTCGAACGGCGGACGGCTGACGCCGCCGCGGCGATCGCTGAAGATCGCGGTGATGCCATGTTGCGCCAGCAGTCGTGAGCGGATAAAGCCCGGGTCAGCCATAATTGCTGCGCAGCGCATCATCCAGCCGTTGCAGATCAGCCGGTAGCGGCGCCGAGAAACTGAGCGGCTCATGGCTGACCGGATGCGTGAACGCCAGCAGAGCGGCATGCAGCGCCTGTCGCTTCAGCGCAAGGATCGCGGCTCGGCTCG
The DNA here is from genome assembly GCA_964432195.1 of uncultured Zetaproteobacteria bacterium. Taxonomy (GTDB): domain Bacteria; phylum Pseudomonadota; class Zetaproteobacteria; order Mariprofundales; family Mariprofundaceae; genus Mariprofundus. The sequence goes on from CAYSMR010000129.1 coordinate 893, forward strand.
GCTCCGGAATACCGGCTGGAGGATTGTAGCTGCGGGCATAGATCGGATCGCCGAGAATCGGCAGTTTTTCATGCGACAGGTGGACGCGAATCTGATGGGTGCGGCCGGTGTGCAGGGTCAGGCGCAGCCGGCTGAATGGCCCGAACAGCTGTTCGACCTCGGCATCGGTGATCGCCTCGCGTCCACCGCCCGGCGTGACAGCCATCTTCTGGCGATGTTGTGGATGACGGCCGACCGGCAGCTCGATCCGTTTGCTGTGCCAGCGCGGATTACCGCGACACCAGGCGATGTATTGCCGACCCAGATCGTGGCTGGCGAACATCTCGCTGAGCCTGCGGTGGGCAATCTCGCTCTTGGCGACGACTAGGCTGCCCGAGGTGTCCTTGTCGAGCCGGTGCACGATGCCCGGACGCTCGGCGCCGTTGATGCCTGGCAAGCGGTTGCAGTGGTGCAGCAGCGCATGCACCAGCGTGCCGTGATCGTGGCCGTGGGCCGGATGCACGACCATGCCGGCCGGCTTGTTGATCACAATCAGGTGCTCATCCTCGAACAGGATATCGAGCGCAATATCCTCACCTTGCAGATCCAGCGGCTCCGGCGGCGGGATATCGAGCAGGAAGCGATCCTGTTCGCGCACGCGCAGCGACGGCTGTGTAATACGCTGGCCAGCCGCATCCTGCAGATGACCGCCCTTGATCAGTTGCTGGATATGGTTTCGGCTCAGGCCGCTGAGCGCGGCCAGCACCGCATCGAGGCGCTGGCCGTCGCGACCCTCCTCGATACGGAAGTTCAGCTGTTCAGCAGATTCGTTCACTCGCCTTTGCTGGCGGCTTCAGCGGTAGCCGCTGCCGGTTTTTCAACAGTTCGCTCCGCCGCTTTCACGGCCGCAGGCTTGCTCTCAGGAGTCTGCTGGTCCGGAGCCTGCCGGGCCGGCGCTTTGTCGGCGCTCTGTGGGGCTGCCTGCTTGTCGGCCGGCGGTGTTTTGTCGCCGTTCTGCTGCTCCCTGCGCTTGTCGCTCTGCTGACTGTCATTTTGACTGCTGTTGCGGCTGCGGCTGCTGCGCTGACGGCTCTCCGGCTTGTCGCCCTGTTTGTCCGTGCCGTTTTTTTCACTGCCCGCTTTTTCGCCGGATCGCTCGGCGGACTTGTCGGCCGGTTTGTCGACAGATTTGTCAGCGGGTGCCTGTCCGGCCTGCTGCTCCGATGTCTGCCCGGTGGTCTGGTCCTGCGCGCCGTCGCGGTTGGCGGTCGGACGTCTGCGGCGGCGTCTGCGACGGCGCTTTTTGACGTCTCCACCCTCGCCATTGCCTTCGCTGTCGGCGCTCTGCTGTTGTTGCGGTTTCGGGGCAGTCTGCTGCTGCTCGGCCGCTCCGGCTTGTTGTTGGCTGCCGCTCTCCTGCGCATCCGGTTTCCTGTTGCCGGATCCGCCGCGTTTGCGGTTGCGATTGCCGCCGCGCCTGCGGCGAGTCTGTGCGCCCTGCGGCTTCTGTGTTTCCGCTGCCTCCGCCGGCTCCCGGGTTTGCTGCTTCGCGGCCGGTTCAGCCGAAGCGGCAGCGCCGCTCTCCTCTTTCTTGTTCTGACCGGTCAGGAAGCCGATCAGTGCTTTCAGCGGCCCCGGGCGCTTTTTCTTCTTTTGCGGCTCCGGTTTGGCTGCTTCCGCCGCTGGCGGCGGTGGCGTCGGGATACCGACGACCGGTTTGACCGGCTTCATCTTCTTGCCCGGGCGCGGCGGTTTGATGCGTTTGCTGGTATCCTCAAGCACCTCGACGCGCTGCTGGTTGTTCTCGGTCCACTGCCGCTCGATGCGGTAGTGAGGGATATCGAGATCGGGGCGGATCTGCATTGTGATCTGCACGTCGTATGTCTCTTCAATGCGGGCGATATTGGCGCGCTTGTTGTTCATCAGATATTCGCCGGTATCGGACGGCACCTGCACGACCAGTGTCGGCTTCTTGCCGCGCTCGGCCCAATCCTCCATGCGGGTTAGCATCTGCAGGGCCATCGAATCGACCGTGCGGATGAAGCCGCGGCCCTGACAGCGCGGGCAGGGTTCGGTCGTTGTTTCGCGGATTGACGGATGCAGCCGCTGGCGCGACATCTCCAGCAGGCCGAAACGGGAGATGCGGGCGAACTGGATGCGCGCCTTGTCGCTCTTGCAGGCGTTGCGCAGCACCTCCTCGACCTTCTGACCGTGCTTGCGGTTGGCCATGTCGATGAAGTCGATGACGATCAGGCCGCCGATGTCGCGTATGCGCAGCTGGCGCGCGACCTCTTCAGCCGCCTCCAGATTGATCTGCAGCGCCGTGTCATCGATATGCTTGCCCTTGGTGGCGCGCGCCGAGTTGACGTCGATCGAGGTCAGCGCCTCGGTTGGGTCGATGACGATCGAGCCGCCGGTCGGCAGCCGGATTTCGCGTTCGTGCACCTCTTCGCACTGCGATTCGACGCCGAAATGGCGGAACAGCGGCTTCTTGCCGCGGTAGAGTTTGACGAGCTTCTCCTTGCCCGGCAGCACCGCATGCACGAAGGCCTTGGTGCGCGTATAGACCTCGTGATTGTCGACCCAGATCTCCTGAATATCGTCGGAGAAGTGGTCGCGGATTGCGCGCGTGGCCAGATCGCCCTCCAGGTAGATCAGTGCTGGCGAGGCCGTCGTTTCGCCGGAGATGCGGATCTCGTCCCACAGCCGGCGCAGGTACTGATAATCACGCTGCAGCGCTTCGAGGGTCTGGTCCTTGCCGGCAGTGCGGATGATCAGGCCCATATTGTCCGGCACTTCCAGCTGCTTGAGGATCTCCTTCATCGAGCGCCGCTCCTCGTCGGAGAGCTTGCGCGAGATGCCGCCGCGGGCGGTGTTCGGGCTGAGCACCAGATAGCGGCCGGCCAGTGAGATATGAGTGGTCAGGGCCGCGCCCTTGTTGCCGCGCTCCTCCTTGACGACCTGAACCAGCAGCTCCTGCTTGGCTTCGAGCACATCCTGGATCGACAGGTTGCGCGGATTGGCCGATTTATCGACCCCCTTCTTCCAGTAGTCTGGGTGGATTTCGCCGAGCGGCAGAAAGCCCTGACGGGCCGCGCCGTACTCGACAAATGCGGCCTGCAGGCTGCCCTCGACCTTGGTGACCCGGCCGCGATAGATATTGCTTTTGGTCAGGGTTTTATGGGCCGATTCGATATCCAGCTCATGCAGATATCCGTCTTCGACAATGGCTACACGACTCTCTTCCTCGTGTAGGGCATTGATTAACATGCGTTTTTTTATAGTCACGCCATCTTCCTTTGGGCGTTTGAGGGACCTGTCGATTCGAACGCAACAACAGGGCCGTCATCGGGCCGGTTGCCGCGCATGCTACGAGTACAGACATGGACAGCCGTGTGGATCGCCACGGGCGCGCCGCATGGCGCGGAGCGATCCGGGTTGTTCAATCAGTAGTTGTTGACCGCTGCACCCGTATGGCGCGGAAGCATCGGTTCAAGTCTTTCAAACGCAGTTTAATTTATACACGGGCTCAACGTTAGAGGCATCCACAAAACAGCATTGCGGTCGGGCATGGTAGCGGGAACAAAGCTGATCCTGCCGTCTCGAGGCCTGTCTGGGCGATCGGAGGCTGGGATTCCCGGGTGCAAGTCATTACCATTGCCAGTGCGTTGCAGGGTTATGCGATGCAGGAAAACACGGAGCTCACTGCATATGCCATGGACTCTATCGATTGCAAGGGGTTTGGCAAGAAAATGCAACAGAACAGCATCTTAACCGTTGACGAAGCCGAGCACGGCAGCCGCCTGGACCGGGCGCTGATCCGCCATCTGGGCGCGGAGAAGCGCAGCCTGATCCTGCGCCTGATCCGCAAGGGCAATGTGCGCGTGAACAAAAAGCGCTGCAAGCCGGAGTTGCGTTTGAGCCAGGGCGATGCGATCTACCTGCCGGCCAGTCTGCGCGAGCCGGCGATGCGGCAGGAGGGGGCGATTCCGGCCTTGCTGCTGCGCCGGGTCGCCGAAATGCCGGTGCTGTTTGAAGATGAGCAGTTGCTGCTCGTCAACAAGCCGGCCGGCATCGTCGTGCATGGCGGCTCCGGTCACGATGCCGGGCTGATCGAGGCGCTGAAGCAGCTGAGAGGGCTGGACGAACTGCGGCTAGCCCACCGCCTGGATCGCGATACCTCCGGCCTGCTGCTGCTGGTCAAGGAGCTGGCTGCGTTGCGCGCGCTGACCGCGTCATTCCGCGAGCGCGATCTGCAGAAGACCTATTTCGCGCTGGTGGCCGGGCATCCGTTCGCCCATGCCGGACGGATGTGCTCGAAACTGGCCAAGGGCGCCGTGCGCGGCGGCGAGCGGGTGGTGATCGACGCCGATGACGGCAAGGAGTCGGTGACCGACTTTCAGGTGATGATGCATTTCAGCCGTGATGGATTCGACTACGCGATGCTGGCTCTGCATCCGCACAGCGGCCGCACCCACCAGTTGCGCGTGCAGCTGCAGAACGAGGGCCACCCGATCCTCGGCGACAACAAATATGCCGACAGGGATCAGCTGCGCGTGTTCAGGGCCCTCGGCGGCCGCGGACTGATGCTGCACGCCTGGCGGTTGCGTTTCGAACGCCCGGTCACCGGCCGCCCGCTGGAGTTCATCGCTCCCTGGCCCGACAGTTGGCGGCCGTTTCTGATCCATGGCTGACAGCACAGAACAAACGAGGGTGTAAGAACTTTTGTGTGAACGGCATTGGTTTACTGCCTCGGCATCCTGTCTTCAAATTGAATGCTAAAGCGGTTTAGTGCTGCTTTCCAATCCCTGATAGGCATCGTCCATTTTTTGCTGATGTTCTGCAAT